>CAMYJJ010000038.1 GCA_947258735.1 Thermodesulfovibrionia bacterium
TCGTTTATGCAATATTTATGTTTGAGATATTCTCAGGTTTTGCCATGTACTCCGTCAACCACTCAGGGACAATCTGGACGCTCCTGGGAGGATGGCTTTTGGGCATAATGGATCTTCAAACAATCAGACTATGGCATCACTTCACTCTTTACATAATACTTGCATTCCTGGTTGTCCACGTATATATCGGATGGTTCCTTGACCTGGTGGAAAAGAACGGTTTGATGGGATCAATATTTGACGGGTATAAATTTGTGCCTGAAGAAGATCTGGAGTAAAGATCGGGAGCATAAAAATATCACGGCCCCGGATGTCTTTAACTTCCGGGGCTTTATGTTAACTGCCCATTTTTCAGCTTCCCCTGTAGAATAATCAGAACACATATCGGCAAGGAGGCATTTTTTGAACATAGCGGTATTTGGAATTGGCAATATTCTATTAAGCGATGACGGTGTTGGTATACATGTATTACATAAACTGCAGAATGAGTATAATTTTTCCCCTTCCATCGAACTGATTGACGGAGGAACAAAAGGACTTGACCTCCTGCCCCTCTTTGAAAATCGGGACAAGGTGCTTATTTTAGATGCAGCCAATTTCAAAAAAGAACCGGGGACAATTGACACTGTTGAAGGCGATAACATCCCGTCTTTTTTAAGCACTAAACTGTCAGTACATCAGATCGGTCTGCCTGATATGCTCTATGCAGCAAAACTCATGAATATCATGCCGCAGGAGACATGCCTTATCGGCATGCAGCCCCTCTCTATGGAGACATCCACAGACATGTCTGAAATTGTATCTGAGAGAATGGATGCTTTTATTGACCGGGTCGTTGAGAAATTATCGGAATGGGGCGTAGAGGCGGTCTCCCGATAGCGCATGCAGGACAACCGCTTCCCGGGCGGCCTTCCTGCACTATATCATCCTCACAATTGCTTGCCTGCCAGGGTCTTATCTGATATTATTTAGTAAACAGGCACTAATTCCTCTGCCTTTTTCAGGGAACTGTGTAGAAAAGGAGGACATACATGATCAAGGTGAAGACATTCACGAGTGAACTTAAGGCATTGCATGCAATGGAGGAGATTCATGGACTTGACAGCCTTGTTAACCAGTTCATCGAAGACAACAATGTTAAGGATGTGATCTCTGTATCAGATACCTGCACGTCCGGTGATGGAAACTCGATCGGCATAATCAGGGTGCTGACCTATAAATCATCCTGACGTCCATACCCTGGATTTCTCATCCTGCAGGCATACTATTGCGTCCCTGTTTTATTATCACTCCGGTGGAAGTATCTCATGCTCCAATCCCTCTTTTTTCATGACTTCAACGTAGTACTGGTAGTGTTCTTCCACCATGACGTCTTCCGGGATATACCCTGTAAGAAAAGACATCCCCATAGGAAAAACAGTTGCAGAAAAATGAGCATTATACCAGTGCCAGATAAAGATAAACAGTGCGGCAAGAAGCGCTTCATCGCTGTGGGCAATCAGGGAGAAATTCATGACCCAGCCCGGCAGCACCTGTGAGGCAATCTCCTTGTACCACATGATAATCCCGGAACCGCCGATAACGACCATTCCCCAGACAGGGGCCAGGTAATCAAACTTTTCTTTCCATGTGAAATTGTCTCCCTCAGGCCGCTTGATAGTGAAATACAGAAGATACTTCAAGAGGTCCCTGATGTCTTTCGCATCCTTGAGATTCGGGACAAGGGGCTGAGTTGCTATTATTTTTAGTTTTTCACCTGTACTCAGCTTCCCTTTTTCTTTTTTCGCCGGCTCTATATGATATTTCTTTATTACAACTATCAGGTAAAAAATGTGGTATAAAAACAGCAAACAAATGATAGCGCCATTGATCTTATGGACGACCGGAGCATATGTGATCCCTCCGAACAGGGCATATATATAGGGTGCCCAGGAAGCATCCGGATATTTGAGCGGCATTCCCGTTAAGACCAGAGTAGTGAATACTATGGCCAGAATAACATGCTGTATTCTCTGGTTAAGGGAAAATCTATAGAAGTATTTTTTCCCATCTAGCACCTTGATCATGGGATAATGATTCATGCCTCGCCACCTCCTTCTTTTTTTCTCATATGTTACCGATGCTTTCTTCTGCTATGTTTTTATTGAACGTTCCCGCTCTTCTTTCTCATAACATTTTCTGAGAAGTCAAGCAATTTCCTTGATAACGCAAGCTTCCAGCCTATTAAGGGCCACTCGAGTTCATGTTTATCACAAAGGATTTCATGATTATTAAGTTTCATCACTTCTTCCCTGACCCTTTCAGTGATATTATGGGAACCGTCTATTTTTCTTATCAGGTCTTTTGCCAGATCAATATGCTCAATGATAGTCTGTGCCCGCATCTCGTCAATAATACCGTGCTTTGCCTTGATCTGAGCAAGTAAAGAAGCTGCGTCGTACGTTGCCATGACAATGTCATCCCGGGTCATCCATCTGGTCTCATAGTTGAGTGTGTGTTTCCAGCTTAGCTTAAGCATGGCCTCACGATGTTCCCTCAGGGTCCTGTAAAAAAGCTTATATCCAAACTTCTCCGGATTCTCAAAGATCATGCTTCCCGGATCTACAAATGGTGCCAGCGGTGCTATGAGCGGCAGGATGTTCCCGGATGAGCCATACCGTTCAAGGAGACGCTCACAATAATGGACAGTCTCAATAACCGAGGAGTAGTCCTGGTAAGGCAGTCCTACCATAAAAAACAGATCTACCCTCCTGGCTCCATATCTGATAAAGGTTTCGAGAGATTGTTCCAGCTCTTCATTTCCGTAACATTTACCGAAATGCTCTCTAATCACAGGATCATGCGATTCAGGAGAAATTTCAACATTAAAATTCCGGATCGACCCGGCAACTTTCTTGATAAACGCTTCAGGTGGAGGATCAAAAAACTCTAGTGCTATTTCATTCCTGATATTGTATTTCTTTATCGCTTCCAGGAACACATCTGCATATCCTTCACCCCCCTGCAAAAGATCGCCGATCACCATAACCGGAGACCCGGTAAAGTCAGATATTTTTTTGATGTCACCTGCGAGGAGGTCGGGAGACCGGAAACATGGTTTTTCTCTTATCCCCTGCTCTCTGAAAGACAGAAGAGAGCCGCCGCAGGTACAGCAGTTATGCGTACATCCCCGGCACTGAAAGACAGCGGTGACAGGATAGGTGAGCCAGTTTTTAAAAGGCAGATACCCCTGCAGGTCACGATACTTAAGCGTTTTTTTAAGGATGTGGTTGTAATCAAAGCTGATATAATCGAGATTATCCGGCCTCCATGACATCTCATTTACAACCGTAGTTCCCTTCTTATTTCTCCATACAAGATTTGGAATGCTTTCGAATCCCCCTTTTGATTTTAATGACTTCATAAGCATTCTCAACGGCTCCTCTGTGGAGTCTCCCCGTAAAATAAAATCTATAAAAGAATAATCTCTCATGATCTCATCGTGATAATAGGTTGCGGAGAGCCCTCCCATGATAATCAGTTTTTCCGGATGTACCCTGCTTATAAGTTCAGCAAGTGCAAGGCTGCCGTCAGCATGGGCAAGCCAGTGGAGGTCAATACCGAAAGCACGGGGGTTCAATTTCCTGATCAGATTCTCAGGACTGAACGACGTGTCTTTAAGCATCTTCATGGCAAGGTTTATAATTCTTACCGAAATACCATGTCTGTGCAAATACTCTGATATGGTAACAAAGCCAATCGGGTAAATCTCGAAAACTGATGTAGAAGGAATTACATCACTGATAGGTCCAAGGACCGTAGGTCTTTCCCTGAAATTAAAGATAGTCGGAGGATGGAGAAGTATCAGGTCAGGATCAGACATGGCTCAATGAAACCTCCATAATCTTATATACAGCCACATTCCCTATATACCTACGGCTTATTCCCTTTTCATATTTATCCCTGATATTGCAGCTCTGTGTCATTCTGCAAGATCAGACATTGTCGTGCCCGCCTTTATAAGTATGTAATAACACCTATTATTTCACTTGTCTACTAAATTATTTTAATTAGGCTATTTACTGACGTATTTTTTCTATACGTTTAATAATTCACAGTACGCTGTCTGATTGTTTACCATTACCATTGTTGTCATCTGAGGTCTGTTTTGGTGCTGTTGACTTCAAAAAGTACTTTTCAAGGGCCTTATATTTATGAATTGCAAAATATTACGAAAAAGTATGGATATATCTTTGTGATTATATCTCCAGGGTGATGTATTAGTATCCTTCATCATATGACCAGCGTTAAAAAGTCTAATACGCCTATAAAACACCTTGTTTTTTCACAATTTTCTGATAAGCTTTAATTATGGATGACGATATCCTCAGTCAGGTAGTGGAAGTTGAAAAGGAGGTCCAGCAAAGGATCGAGATTGAGAAAAAAATGTCTCAGGAGTGGCTGGAAAACGCAAAAAAAGAGGCGGAAGAGAAGGTCCTCATTGAGGAAAAAGAATTGAAGAAAAATGTTAATGATTCAATAAGCACAGCGAGGTTGAATGCTGAGAAAAAAGCCGAAGCCATCATAAGTGATGCAAATATTGAAGCAGGGAGACTCGAAAAGCTTGACGATGACATATTAAAGAACATAATCATAAAACATATCATCAAGATTCTGCCGGGTTAATACCATGATCGTCAAAATGTCCAAGGTAGAGATAGCAGGACCAAGAGAACTGCTTGAAAAAGTCCTCTATCTCCTGCAGGAGTCAGCTCTTCTTCAGATTGAGCCCAGCTCTAAAGGGTTTATTGAGAAGAAGGACGCAGTCTATATTGATTCCTTTCTTCCCGACAAAGGCACCCTGTCAGAACGCTTGTTCCTTGAGGACCTGAAAGGAAAAATAGATGAGCTTTTTTCATATCTCCCGAACATACCGATAAAAAAAAGCACTATGGACCCCCGGCCGATCATTGATACGATAAATGAAACCCTCCAGCAGCACCTTCTGAGCTGCCGTGAAATGTCACAAAAGAAAGAGAGCCTCCGGAAGGAGCTCGCTGAACTTGACCGCTATAACATATTCCTTGATTCTATCGAATCCCTCCTCAATGGCCTGAGGAGGACCCCGGACACGGATTTGATAGGGCTTACTCTCCGTGACCCTGAATCCATAGACCTCCTGAAGAAATTCCTGACAAAACAGGTGGAAGGGAAGTTTGACCTCAGGACATCAACCGCGTCGGATGGAACAATCGTAGGCCTGATCGCTATTGAAAAAGACCTGTCAGATAAAGTTAAAAGCACCCTCAGTGATAAGGACATCCCGGAGTTCAAGTTCCCCTTTTCCTTTGAAGGACTCTCATTCTTTCAGAAAATTGAATTATTGAGAAAGAGGATTGCCGATATATGCAGTGATATTGAAACCCTTGCGATGAAGCTGGACAGTTTTGCAATTAAGTGGGGGACTATTTATTCACGCGTAAAGGAATGGATAGAAGAGAGCCTTTCTGTTTTAAACGCAGCCGGGTCTGTATTTGAGACAAGGATGTGTTTTCTCATCTATGGCTGGATGGCGTATGATGGCGTAGATGAACTCAGGACAACGTTAAACAGGGAATATGAAGGTAAAGTGGTACTGGAAGAAATGGAGATCCGGGAAGAAGACCTGGACAGGATGCCTGTTATCCTGAAGAACCCGCTTTATTTTAAACCGTTTGAACTCTTTACAAAAATAATCCCGCTGCCCAGGTATTCATCGTATGACCCGACTCCATTCATAGGTATATTCTTCCCGCTTTTTTTCGGGATGATTCTCGGTGATGCAGGGTATGGGCTTATACTGTTATTGCTCTCCCTTTTTATGATAAGGAGATTCAAAAAGAAAATATATATAAGGGATGCCTTTAAAATTCTTTTCATATCCTCTCTCTATACCATACTTTTCGGGATAATCTATGGTGAGTACATCGGTGATCTCGGTCATAAGCTCTTTGGCCTCACCCCCCTTTTAGTTGAGAGGCGAACGTCGATTATGCCGATGTTATATTTCGCAGTCACCGTTGGTGTGGTTCATGTACTTCTCGGCAGTTTTCTCGGACTTGTATCTGCCTACAGGAGAAAGATGAAAAGAGAGGCGTTCAGCAAGTTATTGAATCTGCTCGTTATCATCTGCATCCTCTTTCTCATTGCATCCCTGTTTGGCCTGTTTCCCGCCCTGCTGACAAGACCTATTGTACTGGCGATATTATTCCTGAGCCCCTTTCTCCTGTTCACCGGCGGTTTGCTTGCCCCTCTTGAACTGATGAAGAGCATAGGGAACATTATTTCCTATGCAAGGATAATGGCAATAGGTCTCACCTCTGTCCTGCTGGCATATGTTGCCAACCGTCTTGCAGGAATGACAGGAGATATCATTACCGGTATTGTCGTTGCTACCCTCATACATCTTCTCAATCTCATAATAGGGGTATTTGCACCTACTATTCATTCACTGAGGCTTCACTACGTTGAATTTTTCACAAAGTTTATCGAGCCGGGAGGGAAAAAGTTTGAACCCTTTAAAAAGGAGGAGAAGATTTCGCAATGATAAAACGTTATAAGTTACAAGTTATAAGTTATTCGGTTAACGTACTAATCTCATTCGGGATTATCTGACACGAATAACGGATAACCAATAACGGTCTTCAATAATGAAAAAAAGTTATATGTTAAAAGTTATAAGTTATTCGGTTAACGTACTGATCTCATTCGAGATTACCTGACACGAATAACTTATAACAAATAACGAATAACGGTCTTCAATAAGGAGGGATCTATGGAAAAGGTACTTATGGCATTTGCCGCAGCACTTGCAATTGGACTGACTGCCCTTGCCACGGCATGGGTACAGTCAAAGGTCGGCGCTGCCGGGGCAGGTGCGCTTGCTGAAAAACCCGAGTTGACTGCCACGATAATTATCCTCGTTGCTATTCCGGAGACGATGGTAATCCTCGGTTTTGTTGTTGCGGCCATGATTCTCTTTGGAGCATAACATTGGGGCACAGAGAGTTGATCGAAAGTCTCCGTAAAGATGGAGAGGAGACCATTAACCGGCTGTGGAGTGAGGTTAAAGCTGAAGCCGAAGAGATCGATGCGGAGACATCCCGGAGAATCAGGGAATTAGAAGAGACGTATCAAAAGAAGCAGCAGGCAGCTGCAGAGAAAGAGGAAGCGTCAATTATTGCAGGGGGAAAAAACAGGGCACATATAATAAAACTCTCTGCAGAAAGGGCCCTTTCAGAAAGACTTTTTCCGCTGGCCCTGTCCTGCCTTCCCGAACTGAGAGGTCCCGGATATATGGATGCGTTTTCCCTGCTCGTAAAAGAACTCCCTCATATACACTGGAAGGATGTACGTGTAGCCCCTCAGGATCTGAAAATTGCCCAGGAACACTTCCCGGATGCACACTGTATCCCCGATGATACGATATCCGGAGGCCTTGAAGTCATCCGCGATGATGGGAGAGTATCAATTGCCAACACATTTGAAAAAAGACTGGAAAAAGCATGGGAAGACCTTCTGCCATTATTAATCAGCAGTGTTTATAAAGAGGTATCAATACATGAACCTTCTTCAAAGCCCTGATGGAAGCGGGTATCCCGAAGAGTATTTAATAGCAAGGATAAGGGGAAGGCGTGCATGGCTTGTAAAAGAGTGGGATGATATCCTCTCCGGGCCGGTCCCTGCAGAAGGCATGCTGCCGGCATATTACGGAGCTCTGGCAGCTGAATATGCAAAAGAAAGTGTATGGAAACGCATGTTACAGGAGTTCAGATGGGTCTATTTTCAGATGAACAGGGGGTTGAGACATATCTTCAATCCGTTCTATTTATATTTTGAAACAAAAACCATAGTCCTGTGTTTGAGGCATAAGATAGAGAAAGAAAGGACAACAGAAGCGGATGACCTCCTGTTATTCAGCCTCCTTTCAAGAGAAGTAATGGACGTCCTGAAGAGAGAAGCAGATCTGCCTTTCATACTTGAAGAATTTGAAAAAAAGTTTTTATCTCCCGGGGGCAAACCTGTCGGGCTGAAAGAGATATTGGCACAGGAAGGGTTAAAAGGGATTGAAGAGAAATTAGTCAATGGCTTTATTGATCAGATCATTACTTCGAAGCTTCACCCCGTAATACATGATTTTTTTGTTTTTCTTATAGACATAAAGAACATCATGACCCTGTACAAATATGATAGATGGGATGTAAAGACAGACCCTGTGTTTATTCAGGGCGGCAGCATCAGCGAGTCAATTCTGGGGAAGACGATTCAGGACGGGGGAATATCCGGTATCCTCCGGCTTGTCCATCAACGGAGCGGAATCAGCGTGCAGGAGCCGGGTGCATCTGAAATCGAAAACACTCTGTTTGCCGGTCTGACAAAAAACCTGAGAATGAAAGCGAGAGAAGGCTCCAGGGCCGGATTGATTCTGGATTATCTCTGGAAGATATCTATTGAGGCACGGAATTTCAGTATCCTTTTGTACAGCAGGGACGTTGAAAAAACAAATCTCCGTAAGGAACTGGTGATCTTATGAGCAGAATTGTAATTATGACCCCGACTGATGCAGAATTCGGTTTCAAACTCACTGGTGTAAGTCATGTAACAGCGAGAGAAGAAGATGCAGAGATCACGATCCGGAAAATCACACACGAACCTGATACAGGACTGCTGGTCATTGATGAGCAGCTCATAAAAGCAGTTCCTGAAGATAGACTGAAAGAGATCGAAAAATCATGGCACGGGATATTGGTTGTCCTGCCGTCACCGGAGAGACCCGAGGCCGAAACCGAGGACTATGCCGTACGGTTGATCAGGCGGGCAATAGGATACCATGTGAGGCTGAGAATATGACAGGCAGAATAACAGGCATATCAGGCCCGACAGTACGTACTGATGTAAAGGGATTAAAACTGTATGAAAGGGTATTTGTCGGCAATGCCATGCTTACGGGTGAGGTGGTAAGGATCGAGAAAGACAGCTCAGTAGTTCAGGTATATGAAGATACCCGGGGACTTGCTATTGATGAACCTGTAAAAGCAACAGGCATGCCGCTTACCGTGAGACTCGGTCCCGGACTCCTTTCCGGAATATTCGACGGTCTTCAGCGGCCGCTTCAAAGACTGAAGGAAGAATCCGGACCTTTTATTAAAGGGGTAAAAGAGCTGAGCGCACTGGATACATCCGGAAAGTGGACATTTCATGCTGTCAGGAAAAAAGGAGACGAGGTCACCGCAGGAGAAATCATCGGATACGTTAAAGAAGGCCCGTTTGAACATTACATCTCCTGTCCGGCAGATGCAAGGGGAAGAATTTCATGGATTGCAGAACATGAGATACGCCTTGATCGGCCGATAGGAGTACTGGAAGACGGATCGGAAATCCCGGGATTTTATGACTGGCCTGTACGGGTCCCTCTCCCTTATAAAATAAAGAATTCTCCTTCAGAACCATTGGTGACGGGACAGCGGATCATAGACTTCCTATTCACTGTTGCAAAGGGAGGAACTGCAATCATGCCGGGCGGATTCGGAACAGGCAAAACCATTCTTGAGCAATCCATTGCAAAGTTTGCAGATATTGATATTGTCGTATATGCAGGCTGCGGTGAGCGGGGGAATGAGATGGCAGAGCTCATTGAAGAGTTTGAACTGCTGAAAGACCCTTGGACAAAAAGGACGCTGATGGAAAGAACGATCCTCTGCGTAAATACGTCAAATATGCCGGTTGCTGCACGAGAGGCGTCTATCTATACTGCAGTGACCATGGCTGAATATTACAGGGATATGGGGCTTCATGTACTTTTTCTCGCTGACAGCATATCACGTTGGGCAGAAGCGCTGAGGGAGATATCATCGTCCCTTGAGGAGCTTCCGGGCGAGGAAGGATACCCCACCTACCTTGCGTCCCGGCTGTCAGGTTTTCTTGAACGGGCAGGTGTTGTTGAAACGAACAGTGGAAAGACCGGCTCGCTGAGTATGATACTTTCTGTTTCCCCTCCGGGCGGCGACTTCACAGAGCCTGTCACGCAGTCATGTCTGAGGACCTCCGGGGCTTTTCTCATGCTTGATACATCACTTGCTCACAGAAGACACTTTCCTGCCATCAACTGGTTTCAGAGTTATTCTTTGTATGGGGCCGGACTGCAGGAACACCAGACGGAAAAGGTATCACCTGAATGGGAGGAGGCCGTATCAATGTGTAATGGGATACTGCAGAAAGAAGAGACCCTTAGAGAAGTAGCAGAGATTGTGGGAGTTGAAGGCCTGCAGGACGCAGACAGGCTGTTGATGCATACAGCGGAGATGATCAGGATGAAGTTTCTCTGCCAGAACGCCTATACTGATGATGCCTTCTCACCACCTGACCAGACACTCTCATTAATCAGGGAGATACTGGCCTTTTATAAAACCGCAGATGAAAAATTAAAGCAGGGTGTTCAATTAGATGAAATTTTAAAAAACCGAAATTAGTTATACGTTATATGTTATATGTGTTACGGACACAACCTAACTTATTGCCTCTTTATTCGAATAACGAATAACTTATAACGATTAACGATAACACTATGAGACTTTCTGAACACAGATACGGCACTATCACTTCCATAGCAGGGCCGCTCCTGTTTGTGCATGATGTAATGAGCTCGCGAATAGGAGAGGTGGTAAAGGTACAGACACCTGACAACAGGCAGCTGGACGGCGAGGTCCTGGAAATACATGGAGATACCGTGCTGATCGAAGTATACGCTGAAACTCACGGACTCGATATCCAGCATACAACAGTTGTATTTACGGACTCTGTTAAAAGGTCTCCTCTTTCGCCCGATATGATCGGAAGGGTATTTAACGGTTCCTTTCAGCCAAAGGATGGGTTCCCCATGTTTCTGCCAGAGAAGTGGTCGCCTATCACGGGCTTCCCCATGAATCCTTCTGCACGGGCGAGGCCTGTGGAGTTTATCGAAACAGGGGTTTCTGTTATTGACGGCCTCAACACCCTTGTCAAAGGCCAGAAGCTCCCGGTGTTTTCCTGTTCAGGACTGCCGTCAAAGGAGGTCGTTGCAGCAGTACTGAAAAATGCCAGACTTATCGGTAGGGAGGAAGGTGCCCGGGATGAGCATACAACACGGCACGGCAGTGATTTTATCGTTGTGTTTGCAGCACTGGGGTTGACCTTTTATGAATACTCCTTTTACAAAAGGGTGATCGATGAGATGCAGTCAGGGTTTGTCGCCTTTGTAAACATGGCGGATGAGCCGGTTATGGAAAGGCTCCTTGCACCGAGGTTTGCGCTCAGTGTCGCCGAGTATCTCGCCTTTGATAAAGGGATGGATGTCCTGGTGATCATAACCGACATGACAAACTACTGTGATGCATTACGTGAGGTCTCCACGGCACGAGAAGAACTGCCCGGCAGAAGGGGCTATCCCGGATACATGTATTCAGACCTTGCATCACTGTACGAACGGGCCGGCCGCATCCGGGAACAGGAGGGATCAGTCACCATGCTCCCTGTTGTGACCATGCCCGAAGACGACATCACACATCCCATCCCTGACCTCACCGGCTACATTACTGAGGGACAGATTGTGTTGAGCCGGGAGCTTCACCAGAAAGGCATTTTCCCGCCTGTGGATGTGCTTCCAAGCCTGTCAAGATTGATGCAGAGAGGGATAGGCAAGGGACATACAAGAGAAGACCACCGGCATATATCGAACCTTCTCTATAAGTATTACGCAAAAGGGAGAGACCTGAGAAGACTGGAGGCTATAGTCGGGAGGGAAGGAATGACAGAAAATGACAAAGAGATGCTTAACTTTGCAGATTCATTTGAAGGTGAATTTCTGAAGCAGGGAGCAGACAGGAGGAGCATTATTGAAACCCTTGATACAGGATTAGATCTCCTGAAGCGTTTTAAGCTTGAAAAATAAATCTTATGAAGTCCGTTATCCGTTATATGTTGTACGTATAATAAAAACGGAGGAACTATTGCAAGTTTTTACGAATAACTTTTAACAAATAACTTATAACAAATAGCAATGATCATCCACCCTACAAGAACAAATTTACTGACGCTGAAAGAAAAATCAAAGTCCGTCATCAACAGTGTCGGGATCCTCAAGGCACGGAGACAGGCTCTTATCAGGGAGTTCCTCAACACAACGGTCCCTTTTATGCGGTCAAGGGAAGATATAAGGAAGACATACGGCAAGGCCCTTGATGAACTTGCTTTAAGTCTGGGGCATGAAGGGAAAACTACTATAAAGTCAATAGCCGTTGCAACAGAGAGGGATGTTAATGTAGATATTGTTGAAAAGAGCATCTGGGGTCTCAAGTACAAGGACATTATTGTTCACAATGAACCGGTGAGAGACCCGGATAAACGAGGATACGATTTCCTGGGAACAACTCCGCACCTTGAGGAAAGCACCTACCTTTTTGAACGAATACTGGAATTAATGATCGAGCTTGCGGCCTACGAGAATAAATTAAAGAGGCTCAGTGATGAAATCCTGAATATTACACGGAAGATGAAGGTGCTGGAGGAACGGATGCTGCCTGAACTTACATATCAAATCAAGACGATTGCACAATATATTAATGAACGGGAGAGGGAAAGCTATTTCAGGCTGAAAAAATTCAAGGAGCATACGGCTTCAAAATGAATAGGCCGCCCATATAAAGGCTCTTTGTCAAGCAATAATCACCGAACACGTAAACAGGAACGTATCAGGATTATTTTAGTTGCCGAAAGTTCTTACCATTGGCGATCTTTCATTAAGTCTCGCTTCCCAGGGCCTGAGGGTCAGGCATGTAATTATGGCGTTTACTGTATAAACTCTAAAAAAAGATCTGTCCCTCAGACTTTGCTAATACTTCTTAAAATCCTCTGATGCCTGAACAAGTTCGTGGATCATTCCCTTATCAGCCGGCGAATGGGCACCGTCCGGCACGATCCGCAGGTCCGATTCCGGAAGGGCTTTATGCAGGTCCCATGCAGAGACCACGGGACAGACAATATCGTGCCGTCCCTGTACAATACGGCAGGGTATTTTTTTTATTAGATGGCAGTTATCGATAAGAAAGTTATCGGATTTCATAAAAAATTTATTATGGGTATAGTGGCACTCAATTCTCCCGATGGAAAGCGCTGTGCCTGCATCCGTCATCTCCTCAAGTGCTTCGGGGTCGGGCAAAAGGGTCATGATGGAGGCCTCCCATCGCGCCCATGCCCGGGCTGCAGCGAGCTGCTCCTCTTCAGTACCTGATGTCAAAAGATGATAGTAGGCATCAACATTGTTTATATATGTGTGGCCTGCGATCGGCTCTCTGTAATTTTGCCATTCATCAGGAAAGATCTGCGACGCCCCTCCTTCCTGATGGATCCATGCAATCTCCTGTTGGCGTGCCAGAAATATGCCGCGGATGATGATGCCGGCGACGCGTTCGGGACAGGTAATTGCGTAACTTAATGCAAGTGTACTCCCCCAGCTTCCGCCCATAATTATCCAGTCTCTGATGCCGAGATGTATTCTTAGTTTTTCGATGTCTTCAACGAGGTCCCACGTGGTATTATCCTGTAACTCCGCATGGGGGGTGCTTCGTCCGGCACCGCGCTGGTCCGGGAGGACCACCCGGTAATGAGCAGAATCAAAAAAACGCCGGTATACAGGCAGAATGCCCACACCCGGACCGCCGTGAAGAAACAGCGCAGGACGGCCTGAGGGATTACCAACCTCCTCGTAATGAATAGTATGAAGGTCTGAAACCTTTAGATAATCGGTGTTATATGGCTCTGTCTCAGGGAATAATGTCCGCATGTTCATGACAATTCAATTATAGCAGAACATTTATCTGCCATATCGAGGTCCGACCCTGATAGGATCAACTTTCATTCTGAGCCTTTCAAAGAATCTAAATCTGTTGGCAGGTTGGTAGTTTATTAGTCAGAATATAGTTTCAGAATTATGATCTAATTTTCAAGCCGAATCCGTATGTTTAAAATCGTTATAATTCTCTGTTAGATTGATACTCGGGTTTGACTCAGATTTGAAACTGTTATCTAAAAAGGAACGATACTCAATTCCACTGATTTTTCAACATTTATCCGCATTATCGTTATTTAGCAAGTAGTTAAAATATTGAAGACTTGTTGAAGTTATCAATGACGTTGAATCAATCTAGGTGACGCTGATTGCTCGTCGCAATATATTGTTGATGTGGTCTTGATTATAATGATAACCTCCCCTCAAATACCTCATTCTGTTATAATGATACTTAATTTATTAACATATCATTTTGATGTGATACAATGATAGAATTAGTCAAACGTGAGGTAATTATACAACTCTAATCATGTGCTGTGCCAGGCAGCTCTGAGGTCAAGAGCAATAGTATGTTACTCGACAATATATCTGGTCGTATACCTTCTACGCTCAGAATGCCTGTTGCCGCTATAGTTGTTTGTATCTCCTATTTTCTAAGCGCAAAGCTCGCCTTAAATCTGAGTTTTAAGCCAGACTATATTTCCGCACTATGGCCACCTAATGGGATTATTCTTGCCGCACTTCTTTTAACTGAACCACGTAGATGGTGGTGGTACATATTGTCCATGGTGCCGGCGGAATTGGCTGCTGATATTCCATCTGGGATGTCCGTACAAATGGCATTAGCATTTGTCGGAGCAGATTGTATTGAAGTATTTACTGCAGCTATCCTCTTGAGAGTCGTATTTCGAGGACCTCTTCAATTCAACAATATAAAAAATGTGATTCTTTATGTTCTCTATGGAGTGGTAATAGCTCCATTTATTGGTGCATTTTTCGGAGCTTATGTGCCTGCAATAGATGGAACAGACACTGCATATATTTTAAGGTGGCGTTTATGGTTTGTGAGCGATTCATTAACACATCTCATCCTAACACCAACTATATTTCTTTGGCTTACATGGGATACAAGCAATAAAGTTGACATTAAAGTATCAAAAATCATTGAAATGACAATTCTCGTATCGGGAGTTTTGATACTAGCAATTATTTTTTATTACAGAGATGCAGTATTCATTGGCCATATCCCGTTTCTGGTTTATATACCATTGCCGTTTCTTCTGTGGGCATCTGTTCGTTTTGGGCTACGGGGAATATTTACCTTGTCACTTGTCTTCACAGTCATTATGATATGGGGTGCTACACGAGGGTTTGAACCATTTGCTTCTAGTTCCCCAGTTAATGATGTCTTTAATTTACAGATTTTCCTTGTCTTGGCATTGCTGCCGCTAATTTTACTTGCTACAGTTATTATTGAAAGACAAAGGGGAGAATATGTATTAAAAGAAAGCGAAAAAAGATTTCGTTTGTTGTCAAACGTTGCTTTTGATGGAATTGCAATTACAGAAAAAGGTGTAATTCTGGAGGTGAATGAGGGATTTGCCAAGATTTTCAATTATGCCCCTACAGAAATTATAGGTACGCACGTATCTCAATTGATTGCTGCTGAACATCTTAAAAATGTAGTAGAGAAAATAAATTCAGGATACGATAGGCCATACGAGTCTGTCGCTCAGACTAAAGATGGGAGCAGGATTCCTGTTGAAGTTTACGGTAAGAGCTTTTCGTATCATGACCGTAATCTTAGAATTACCGCCCTGCAAGACATAACGGAACGCAAAAGGGCGGAAATTGAACGTGAACAACTTCATAAGGAGCTGAAGCAAAAAAATAAAGAACTTGAACAGGTGCTATATGTTGCATCTCATGATTTACGATCACCACTAGTTAATATTGAGGGTTACAGCAAGGAGCTTGATTATTCTTTAAAGGAATTGGGTGATTCCATTGAAAAAGAGCACGTTCTCTTAACTATTAAAGAAAAAATAAGTCCAATTATAAAAAAAGAAATACCTGAATCTCTTCATTATATTCATGCGAGTGTTTCAAAAATGCAAGCACTTATAAAAGGCATTTTATCTCTATCCCGATTAGGAACAACTATACGAAAGATAGATGAATTAGATATGAATGAGATGATAACGGATATTATTGACTCACATAAATACAGGTTAAGCGAATCAGATATAAAGACAGAAGTTTCAGAATTACCGAGTTGTAAAGGGGACAGTGTACTGATAAATCAGGTGTTATCAAATCTAATCGATAATGCCATTAAATACTCAGATTCAGGGCGATCCTCTATCATACATATTTCAGGATATAAAGATGAGACTCAGTCAGTTTATTGTATCGAAGATAATGGGATAGGCATAGCACCTGAACATCAAGGCAAAATATTTGAGATATTTCATCAGTTGGAGCCGATGAGAGCGACAGGTGACGGTATGGGGCTGACTATAGCAAGCAGAATAATTGAGAAGCACCACGGAATGATATGGATTGAATCAAAGTTGGGAAAAGGAAGTAAATTTTTTATATCACTCTCATCATAAATATGCATAGTAAAATATTAAGATATAGACGATTAATCAT
>CAMYJJ010000039.1 GCA_947258735.1 Thermodesulfovibrionia bacterium
CTGTTCCAGCGGCTTGTCCTCTTCAAGCGGCATGTCGGTGAGTATGGTTACCAGCCTGATTTTAGAACCGAACTGAGGACTGACCAGGAGGTTGTTTCTTCCGATCCAGCCCAATCCCGATCTGATTGCCGCCATCTTGTGGGACATGTGCGCTGTCTGCTTTTCCCAGTCAACGATCTGGCTTGCGGGGATTGGTAATGCATTATACCCTTTGCTCTGGATCATTCCGGTAAGCTTTGCCGCGGTCTGGTCAAGCATCCAGTTGACCATGCGGTAGTTGTGGAGATAGTGGCGGGTAGGTCCGATGATACATCCTTTTAATACAGCCGATGAAACACTGCCCCCGATAGATATGGCTTGCGACAGCCCTTCGGTCTGGTCCATGGGAAGGGCATCAAAGTGGGGCCGTAGGTCATCTATATTGGAAACACCAAAGACAGTTGGTCCTGATGAAAGGGTAAAGGCCTTTAACTCGTCATACATGCAGCTATAACCACTTCTCGATTATGGCCGTAGTTTCTTCATCTCCCCATTCCTTGGGACCTACCAGTTTTTCCCGGATAATACCCTCCTTGTCAATGATGAAGGTTTCCGGTACGCCGGTTATCCCGTAAATCTTTCCTGCTTCATTATCAGGGCTTATAAGTGTAGGCGCTTTGACTGTATGCGTCCTGTAATATTCCGGCAGGTTTTCTGGATCATCCCTGAAGAGCATGCCGAACATCTTGAAGGGCTTGCCCTGCATTTTTTCGTACAGGACCTGCTTATGAGGCATTTCAGCTTCGCAGGTAGTACACCAGGTCGCCCAGAAGTTTATAAAAACGACATTGCCTTTCAGGTCAGCAAGTTTCCATACTTTACCTGTGTAATCCGGATACTCAAACAGCGGGGCTGCCTGTCCAACTTCTGCGATGCGTTCATACTTCTTTGTCTCTGGCATCATGAACAATGCGGCAGCACAGATTGCAATGATTATGATGAGAACGATGGCTTTACTATTCACTGGTCTGACTCCTCCTCGGTTAATTCTTGCATACTATACATTAATTATGAAATTGATATGAACACATATTATACCTGCTCAGGTGCAAAGTGACAAAGGCACAGAGGCACTAAGGTATAACAACAGTACATGGACAATATTTCAGTCTTTTTTTCACTTTGTCCCTTTGTTACTGTGTGCCTTTGTGCCTGCCTGATTAGTTACACCGGCTGTAACAAACACACGGCCTGTGCAATGATCCCTTCCTCTCTTCCCACCACACCCATGCCCTCATTTGTTTTTGCCTTAATATTAATTGAACCTGCCGGAATCCCTGAACCACCAATATTCTCTCTCATTTGATCGATAAAGGGCTGAAGCCTTGGTCTCTCCGCAATAACTATGGAGTCGAGCCAGGACACATTAAATCCCTGCTGCTTTGCTAACTGTATGGTTTTTGAAAGCATGTCCAGGCTGGAGGCATCTTTCCATTCTGAATCGGAATCAGGGAAATGCCTTCCTATGTCCCCTTCCCCCAATGCCCCTAATATGGCATCAATGATTGCGTGGCATAACACATCAGCGTCTGAATGTCCGAGCAGTCCTTTTTCAAAAGGCACAGCCACCCCGCCGAGGATGAGTTTTCTGCCTTCAACAAGCCTATGTGAATCATATCCAATCCCGATCCTCATGACATCAGCTCTCCTGCCTTTCCTTCATCAGAAAAAATTCTACCATATCCATATCTTCAGGAACAGTCACCTTGATATTATAGGGGCTCCCCGGGACCACTCTGATCTTTCCTCCCATGTCTTCAACAAGGGCCGCATCATCAGTCGCGTACAGCCCTTTTTCATAAGCCCGGTCATATGCCTTCCTGATCAGATTATATCGAAATAACTGCGGAGTTTGTACGGCGCGGATCTTCTGTCTGTTCACTGTTGAAACTACAAGACCATCAGAACCTACTTCTTTAAGCGTTTCTTTTGCAGGCCTGCCCGGAATGACCCCATCTACCCCTTCCAGTCCTTTTACCAGGGTATCTATCATCCCCTCAGGAATGACCGGCCGAACGCCGTCATGAATGATGACCAGCGGGTCGCCATCAATCATTTTTAAAGCGGTAAAGATCGAGTCCTGGCGTTCATGTCCGCCTTTGGCTATATTCCTGACTTTATGAAGCCCATACTCTTTGACAAGTTCTTTTCCGTATTCCAGGTCTTCAACGCGGAGCACAGGAATGATCTCAGACACTGCTTCGTCTGTTTGGAGTCTCAATAACGTATGGGCAAGAAGCGGTATCTCATCAACACTGACAAAGGTCTTTTTTGTGGAACTGTCAAACCTCTTACCCAGTCCCGCGGCCGGGACAATGGCAGTTATTAAATTTTCCATTTAATTTGATAAAAAAATATAAATCATGCAGGTATTGGCAAAGAACTTATTTCGAAACCGTTGTTGCACTATTCATTAGTTTGAGTGTGCTATTGTTTTCTAAAAGACATCTGTATATTTATTGACTTCGTCGATTCAATATTTTTTTTACAATACCTGCATGTTGAGCTCAATGGCGGGCCATTTTAAATTCTTCCCTGTCAGCTTCTTCCTTGAGCTTTGCAAATATCATTCTGCCGGCAGTGGTCTGCAGGACACTGGTGACAATCACGTTTACCTGCTGGTTCATCTTTTTTCTGGCATTGTCAACTACCACCATGGTGCCGTCATCGAGATACCCCACTCCCTGATTTGATTCTTTCCCCTCCTTGGCAATAAATATGTTCATTTTTTCACCGGGAAGAACGACCGGTTTCAGCGCATTGGAAAGCTCATTCAGGTTAAGCACGGTTACCCCCTGCAGTTCAGCAACCTTGTTGAGGTTAAAATCATTGGTGATGATCTTGGCGCCCATCATCCTGGCAAGGGCAACTAATTTGGCATCCACTTCTTTAATCTTGGGGAAGTCTTCATCAACAATAGTAACCGTAATATTATTCATTTTCTGTATCTTGTGAAGCATATCCAGCCCTCTCCGGCCTCTTGTCCTTCTCATGGAGTCAGCTGAATCTGCAATGTGCTGCAGCTCATGGAGTATGAACTGGGGAATAATAAAGGTGCCTTCAAGAAACCCTGCTTCACAGACATCAACAATCCTTCCGTCGATAATAACACTCGTATCAATAATCTTGATGTATTCTTCTTCTGTTCTGCTTTTAAAAGCCTTGACCAGGTTGCCAATGGTAAAGTCCTTGCCTGCCCGCAGTCCGAGCAAAAGTCCACTGTAACCGAATATCGCATTGAATATGAGGGATATATAGTCACCGTCAATACTGGTAAAAACTGTCTTAATCGGAAAATAAATTAATTTAGCGAATATCAACCCGATCGAAAGTCCGACAAGCCCGGCAAAGGCCGTCCCAAAACCCAGAATTGTTGTTAAATACTCAATGACAAGAGCTACAACACCCACTCCCGCACCCCAGTAGATGCCATGATAAGACATGCCTTCCTTGATGCCAAGGAAATACCCGCCTGCAACAAAAACCATGAAAAATATAATTCTATAAAGTATCATCGTTCCGGTCCTTTAATGGTTCTAAATTTGTTTATGCTTATGAATACATTTTCAGGGTAACATAAAATTTATTGCCACCCCTGTTAATAAACAGTAAAACAGTGTCACCTTCTCTCAGGCTGCGGGTGGTCCTGTTAAAGTCACCAATATCACGTATTTTTTTCTTATTTATTTCCTGGATTACGTCCCCTTTCTTCAGTCCGCTATCCTCTGCAGCGCTGTATGGCTTCACCCTTACAATCACTACCCCTTTTTCATTCCTGGAAAGATCAAGCTGTTTTGCAATATCACGGGTCAGGTCCATCACACTGAATCCCGCAAGCGTATTTTCATCGTTTCTCAGATGGTCCTGTGGTTCAGCAGGGACAGACTGTGCAATCTCCTGAGGAAATTCCACTATCTCAACCTTAATTTTTAACGGCTTACTGCTTCTCATAATATGTAAATTTATGCCGCTTCCTACTTTTGTCTGTGATATCATGTTCCTCAGTGCCTCAACATTTTTTATGTCTTTTCCATTTACTTTGAGAATTACATCCCCTCGCTTTACTCCGGATATTTCCGCCGGGCTTCCCTTAAACACGTCCGTTACCAGTGCCCCTGTCAGCTTCTCAAGGCCAAATTCCTTTGCCAGTTCAGGGGTAAAATTCTGAATCGTTACCCCGAGCCATCCCCTTGTCACCTTGCCGTCCTTGATTAACTGTGTCATGACTGACTTCACCATGTTGCTGGGAACTGCAAAACCAATTCCCTGGTATCCGCCGGTCCTTGAAAAAATGGCAGTATTAATTCCAACAAGCTCTCCTTTGACATTTACCAGCGGGCCTCCGGAATTGCCCGGGTTAATGGCTGCATCAGTTTGTATAAAATCCTCATAATCAGCTATGCCGACATTGGCCCGTCCCATGGCACTGACGATCCCCATGGTTACGGTATGTCCGAGGCTGAAAGGGTTGCCGAAAGCCAGTACAAACTCACCGACCTGCAAAGAGTCTGAATTGCCCCAGTTTATCTCGGGCAGATCATCAGCAGATATCCTGATGACGGCGATATCAGTCTTGGGATCGGTCCCTATAATTTTCCCCCTGTAATTCTGCTGGTCATATAATGTCACCTTGATCTCATCAGCCTTTTCAACAACATGATTGTTCGTAATAATATATCCGTCCGATGAAACAAGTACTCCGGAGCCGAGACTTTCCTCCTTCCATTTTTTGGGCATATAAAAAGGATCGAAAAAGTCCTGGAGTGATCCGTCAAAAAATTCTGAGAATGGGGAGGAGTCCTTTTTGGAGATTGTCTTGGACGTAGAAATATTCACGACAAGAGGACTGATCACCTTGACTATATCTGAAAATGCGCTATCCTTACCTGTAAGAGATTGGGGAACTTGAATATTATACGTATACGGGGTCCTTGACCCGTTTCCGGATAAGATATTTCCCCGTTTGCCGATTGCGTATCCCACAACCATCGTAATAATAAGGATAAAAAGAAAAGACGATTTTTTCATTAATCAAATTATACATCCCATTGTTTGACCTTGTAAACCCTCCAGAATTAATCATAATCTTACAAACATTTAGAACTTTATCTTATTCTGTCATTAAGATTAATTATATCTGGCCTGCCATGGTTCCAGCAGGGAACATCTGAAATTATTGACTCCAAACCAATATATCAGGAGAATATATTGTCATTATGAATATTCGAAACAGGAAAAAACATATTCAAAGGCTTGACAGGAAGTTCCTCTGGCATCCGTTCACCCAGATGAAAGAATGGGAGGCTGAAGATTCGCTGATTATTACTGAAGGCAGAGGCTCATTTCTCAAAGACATAAATGGGAAATGGTACCTCGATGGGGTATCGTCTCTGTGGGTAACTGTTCATGGCCATCGGAAAAAAGAAATCGATGATGCAATTAAGGACCAGATTGATAAGATAAGCCACTCCACACTCCTCGGTCTTGGCCATCCTCCTTCTGCAGCACTGGCTGAAATGCTTATCAATATAGCCCCGAAAGGTCTTTCACGGGTTTTTTATTCTGACAGCGGGTCTACTTCAGTAGAGATTGGCCTGAAAATGGCATTTCAGTACTGGCAGCTCAAGGGAAAGAGGAAAAAACAAAGCTTTTTGTCCCTTCATAATGCTTATCACGGTGATACCATTGGCGCAGTAAGTGTAGGGGGGATCGATGTATTTCACAACACATTCGCGCCTCTGCTTTTCAAATCCTATCAGGCCCCTTCCCCGCACTGCTACCGCTGTGAACTCGGGAAACAGTACCCGGCCTGTAACATGCTCTGTCTTCAAAAAATGGAAGCGCTCCTGAAAAGACATCATGAAGATATCGCAGCTGTGATTATTGAACCCCTTGTGCAGGGTGCCGGCGGCATGCTTGTCTCTCCGCCCGGGTACCTGAAGGGCGTCAAGAAACTGTGCAGAACATTCAGGGTGCTCATGATAGCAGATGAGGTAGCAACAGGATTCGGGCGAACCGGCAGCATGTTTGCCTGCGATCATGAGAACATCAGCCCTGACATCCTCTGCGTTGCGAAAGGCATGACCGGCGGATATCTGCCTCTGGCGGCTACCATTACAACAGAAAAAATATACCGGCAGTTTCTTGGGAGATATAAAGATTTTAAAACTTTTTTCCACGGGCATACGTATACGGGCAACCAGCTCGCATGTTCCGCTGCCATCGCAAACCTCACGTTATTTAAAAAAGAAAAAACCATCCTGAAAATGAAAAACAAGATCTCCCTCCTTAAAAAATCCCTTGGGCCTGTTATGCAATTTCCCCATGTTGGTGATGTCCGGCAAAAGGGATTTATGGCAGGGATTGAGCTTGTTAAAAACAAAAAAACAAAAGAACCGTATCCCATTGAAAAAAGGACGGCGTGGGAGGTGTGCAGCAGGGCCAGGGACAAAGGAGTTCTCATTCGGCCGCTTGGAGATGTAATAGTCCTGATGCCGCCGCTCAGTATTTCTCAGCAGGAATTAAAAAACCTCCTGCGTATCACCGCAGAGGCAATAACAGAAGTAACCGGGTAATGTATCTATGATAGGAACGCCTTGTGCTATGTATCTGCTGTCCGCTAAAATGTTGCAATTAAACATGCCTCATATTCATTCAGACAGATCAATAAAATGAAATTAAGCGCATTACTGGATTTAGAGCTGATTGACAGTGAAGATATCAGGAAGCTTCTTCTGGAAGAAGGGTTTATCGTCAATGATCTATTAGATAAAGATACCCTGCTCGAAGAAATATCCAGGGGAGTAGTAAATGTTGTATTCCTTAAATGCTGTCCGGTGATTACATCAAGCGATGATATCGGTTCAACCATAAAAAAATGCAAGGAGCTGGACCCGCGTGTAGAAATAATCTGTCTTGGATTACACAAGGATGAAGAAATTGCGGTAGAGGCAATAAAATATGGTGCTACTGCCTGTATACATACCCCGCTTGATGAATCCAATATACGAGAGACCATGCGTGAGATTAAAGATCACGCCCTCTTCCGCATGGAAACGTACAACATAGAAAAATCCCTTTTTGAGAAACTCATCTTTACTGAGATCGTCAGCAAACACCCCGTTATGCTTGATATTTTTACCCTTTTAAAACGCGTGGCCCCTTACTACAGGACAATGCTGATTTCCGGAGAAACAGGTACGGGAAAGGAAGTCCTGGCCAAACGTGTTCATAAACTTGGCCCGGCACCTGAAGAACCTTTTATTGCATGCAACTGCAGTGGATTTGTTGAGACGCTTTTAGAAAGTGAACTCTTTGGACATGTCAAAGGGGCCTTTACCGGTGCTGTCTCCGATAAGAAGGGCCTGTTTGAGGCCGCGGGCAAGGGAACACTGTTTCTTGATGAAATTGGAGACATGCCTCTGGGTTTTCAGGCACATTTATTAAGGGTCCTGCAGGATGGAGAGATAAGGCCCGTTGGCAGTACGAGAACGATGAAAGCAGCATGCAGGGTCATAGCTGCGTCTAATGTCAATCTTGAGGAACAGGTAAAAAAAGGGCTGTTTCGGGAAGACCTGTATTTCCGGCTCGCTGTCATTACGATAGATTTGCCCACCTTACGGGAGAGAAAAGAGGACATACGACTGTTATGCTATTACTTTCTTAATAAATTCATAAAGAAAATGAAAAAGAACATAACTGGCATATCTATACCTGCCCAGCGTTATCTTTCCTCCTATGACTGGCCCGGAAATGTCAGGGAGCTTGAGAATGTTATTGAGAGAGCGATGCTCGTGACAACGACCAGTTTTATCAGGCCCCAGGACCTGCCCTCGAATGTCAGAGAACTAAAAGCATCTGCTGCTCAGAGCCTTGCTATTGATGATGTACTGAAAACCCATATCCAGCGTGTTCTTGCCACAACCGGTGGGAACAAAACAAGGGCCGCTTCCTCTTTAGGAATCAGCAGAAGGTCTTTGCAGAGAAAAATGCAGAAATACAGCATTGAGGGATGATCTTTTTACAGGCAGGATATGTAAGCAGTCTCTTTTGAGACAGCACAAAGAATAATCTTTACCAAATACCCCCCTGTCAGTTGACAATAATTCAAAATAGCTTATAATGGGCTATATTGACCATTACAGTAATATCAGCCCATAATCATTCTCAATAGAGAAATGAAAAATAATCTTTAAATTTCAAACTGTTATCAAGAGAAAAGACAAGAATACGATTCAAATACAAAATTTACATGCCAAAAGCGCCCGCTTCAAAGAGTGTGACACATTAAATTACTTTTAAATCAATGAGTTACATGCTGGCATTGAATTAGCAATACATACAGACGGTTAACATGAGAAAATATCTTTTGATCAGCATATCAATCATACTAACGTTTCTGCTTACCTCAACATGTGCTTTTGCAGACACTGTCTCATCAAACCTTCTTGTCAGCGCAAGAGTAGTACCTGTGGTCCAGTATAATGTCCTTCATCAGGAAAACACGATAACGGTTACTGCGGAAGATATTAACAGGGGTTACATCGATGTTGAGAATGCAGTTATCTATAGAATAAAGACTAATTCCAGAAATGGCCATCTCCTTGTTTATTCAAGAGACACCAGCCTGTTTAAGGAGATCTTTATATTGGGTAATCATTATGTTCAAACCATGTCAGGGTCCTGGGGTGAAATACCCATGCCTTATCAGGGAAATCATTATTTCACCAAAGAGCTTGGTTTCAGGTTTCAGGTTACAGAGAATATGAAACCCGGAACATACCCCTGGCCTCTGGCTATCACACTCAGTTCACTGTAGTCTGTATGATTCATGCTTCAATGGAGCAGACTCTGCAATCTGTTATGTTTCACAATAATATCTCCATTAAATCAGGCACATAAACATCACTTTTTTTCGAAATATTACACTGGCATCATGTCTTAGAGTAAAGCCAAACCATTTGTAATATATATCTTTTTCTCATTACCTGATATATATAGGGCAATACCTTAAATATTAAATAGGTAATCCCCCTAAAGTTTCTCAGGAAAATGCCGATAGAATATCGTAACGCGGGCTCAGGAAAGCGCTGCTTTAAAAGCGGATGATTTCCAGCTAAGGACAGCTTGCAGTATTAAAGTTGCATGTGTTCCTTTCTGGAACAGGGATATATGTCACAAGAAACGTGATATGAAAAGG
Source organism: Thermodesulfovibrionia bacterium (assembly GCA_947258735.1). The sequence continues at coordinate 9,239 of CAMYJJ010000039.1, forward strand.
GGGTGATCAAATAGGAGAGTAATGACAAAGAATATGAAGGTTTGAGCTCGTACAATGTTAAAGAATAAAAAATCAGGAGGGTTTAAATGAAGAAACTAATAGTAACTGTAATGACCATAGCGTTGTTCATGTCTGCCGGAAGTGCTATGGCAGCATCAACATTTACCACATTTGATATAACAGCGAATGTTGCGGCTGCATGTAATATCAACAGTATGCAGAATATGAACTTTGGAGCCTATGACCCGACAGGCGGTGATGTAAATGCTACAGCTGACCTGCAGTTCAACTGTTCAAAAAATACCGCATATGATATCACAATCGAAGGACCAAGTCAGCTTACAACAAGGCAAATGACAGGCGGGACATTTGCAGAGAACCTGGTGTATGAGCTCTACTACGACGGGGCACACACAACAGCTTGGGCAGATGTTATTGGAAACATACTTGGACAGGGTACAACACCCGATAATACATTGCAGACAATGACGGTGTACGGTCAGATTGCGGGCGGGCAGGACGTCTCTGTTGACAGTTATACTCAGACGCTTGAAATAACCGTTAACTTTTAAGGCATGGCTGGACCAGTATAAAAAGGGGGCCTGGCCCCCTTTTTATATTGAATTTCTTTAGAGAGGGGAATTGCGGGGGCAGGGAATACTCATGGAGGGAAGTATATATAGAATGCAAATAAAACCTTGTCATAGCTTACCCGTCTTTCATCTCATTGCGCTTTTCTTCTGTGTGCTTTCATCAGATGTATCTGCTGCAAATTTCACGGTCAATCCGATCAGGATTTTTTTTGACGGCGCTCAGAAGACCAACGTTCTCAGCATTACAAACACATCTGATGAGCCGGTGTCGTTAGAGCTAAAGGCAGTTGCATGGGGACATGACAATACATACACTCCGACAAAAGACATCATATTTTTCCCGAAGATGCTTACGATAAATAAAGGGGAAGAAAAGATCATCCGGATAGGACACAGAATATCGGTTGAACAGCTGGAAAAGACATACCGGCTATTTATAAAAGAGATACCTGATATAAGCCCTGAAGGACGTACCGAGCTGAAAATGGTAATGAACCTCGGGGTCCCGATATTTATCATGCCTTCAGAACAAATATCCGAAGGTGAAATAGAAAAGACGGATCTATCGAATGGGGAATTGACTGTTTCTTTAAAGAACACAGGTAATGTTCACTTTGTAATACAGTCGATAGCAGTATCGGGCATCGATGACACACTGAAAGAAATATTCAGTGCCAATATGGCCGGATGGTATCTCCTCGCAGGTAGTGCAAGGGACTATACGTTTGAGATACCGGAGGAGAGTTGCCTTAACATTAAAAACCTTCAGGTAAATGTTGAAACTGATAAGCCCTCAATGGAAAAGAAATTTGGCGTTATCAAAGAGATGTGTACTCCCTAGCACCTTTTTTTTATTGATCACAGCCTCACTTATGTTCTTTTCTGACGCGGCAGATGCACAGGAACTCATTGTCCTGAAGCTGATGTTAAATGGGGAAGATAAAGGAGAGATGTTCATGGTCCGGTCCGGTGACAGCGACATATGGCTGAACAGGGCAGACCTGAATAACACGGATCTTTTAAAGGATATAGGAGGAGATATCCATTTTGATGGAGAAGTATTTGTCCCTCTCAGTTCAATCCCGGAACTCACCTTTCAGATAAACGATAGCGAGGCGTCGCTGGAGGTAACTGCACCTTCCCATCTATTCAGAAAACAGTATATAGATGCAGCAGTCAAACGGCCTCAACGACTCAGGGCAGCTCAGGATATGTCCGCATTTTTAAACTATGCCGGCGGATACAGCCGCTTTGACAGTTTCGAGTACATACATGTATCAGGTGAACTTGGCATGGGAATAGGCGACTATCTGGGCAGATCGACTTTTTCCTATACAAAGACAGAAGATGAAAATAATGCCGTGAGGCTCATTTCTGATCTTATAATGAGTGATAGAAAAAACCTGAGGTCATTTGTTGTCGGTGATATTAATGCATCATCCGGTATTTTTGGTGTGACTTCACTGATCGGCGGGATAGGCGTTTCCAGAAACTTTTCTCTTTCTCCCTATTTTATGAAATATCCCTCACTGGACCTGAGCGGCAGCATCGAGAGGCCGTCTCAATTAGAAGTGTATCTGAATGACATCCTTGCCCGTAGAGAACAGTTATCACCCGGAGCGTTTGAGTTTAATGATGTACCTGCTACAGGGGGATCGGGTACTGCACGGATAGTGATACACGACATATACGGGAGAGAGCGAACCATATCAACACCTTACTACTCCTCAGACCGTCTCCTGAAAAAAGGAGTGCATGAATACAGCTACGCCGCTGGTTTTGAGCGGGAAAACTTCGGCACAAAAAACCTTGACTACGGTGCTCCCGCTCTCCTCGCCTTTCATAATTATGGATTATCTCAATATCTTAAGGTCGGCTATTCTGCTGAGGCGACGAACAACCTGATCAATGTCGGGGTGTCGGGGTTAGTCCTAATGCCCAAGGCAGGAATAGTCGATGCTTCATTGGCCTCAAGCAGCCACAATGGTAAAACAGGTCTGAGCGGGTCAATGGGCTATGCTTATTTGTCGAGACATTTTAATGCACGCATCTCCATGCATCTGACATCCAGAGAATACGCCAATTTTTTACTGGACCCGTCAGTTGACAGAAACAGGTTGCAGTTCAACAGTGCCATGGGGTTTGGATGGGACAAAGCGGGGTATATCACAGGAGCATATACGTATTCCGATGCTTATATTGCCGGGAGCACATCCATGTTTGACATCTCGTATAACAGGGCAATTACAAAAGATATATCCTTCTTCATGACCGCAGGGCATATAAAGAATATAACTACAGAACATAAAATGATGCTGGGACTGCATATGCTTCTTGGTAAAAAACTCTCAGGGGCGGTCACTTACCGCAGCAGCAAAGGTGACCGTATGACAGAGGCCCGGATACAGAAAAGTGTACCCACAGGAACAGGGTTCGGGTATGGCGCCAGTGTAGAACATACCGGTGACCGGAATAATGTTGAGGGCACGGTCCGGTATCAGAACAGATACGGGATGTACGGCATGAACATAATGGAGAGAGAAGGAGGCAGCGGTTATCATCTGTCATATGCAGGTGGCATGGGATATATCGGAAGGTCCGTGTTTTTCAGCAGGCCGCTTACCGACAGTTTTGCAAAGGTCAAGGTTGGAGATCTCGAAGGAGTACGCGTGTATTCATACAACAATGAGATCGGCAGGACAGACAGCAATGGTGAAGTCATCATACCGAACCTCCAGTCTTTTCATGAAAACAGGATCGATATCGAAGCAGAAGATATCCCGATTGACTACTCAATTCCGGAATTGACGCAGCGCCTGACACCTTCTTTCAGAAGCGGTTCATCTGTTTCATTTGATATAACCAAAATACAGGCAGTCACAGGCTCTGTTGCCATGCTGGTGAACGGAGAAACAGTCCCGGTTTCATACGCAAGACTGTCCCTGCAGGGGAAAGATACGACCATAGAGGGAATCATAGGATCAGACGGTGCGTTTTATCTGGAAAACATTCCTGCGGGAACATATCCTGTTAACATCCTGTTAAACGGGAATGTATGCACATTCAGCATGGTTGTGCCGGACAGCGCAGAGATGATCATAGACCTAGGAACAAATGTATGCGGTTCAGGTAAACAGAAATGAAAATGAACGTTATGTACAGTACCATGGCCCTTACGGTGTTAATATTAACAAGCGTTACATATGCTGCATGTACTGTTTCTGCAACCCCCCTCTCCTTTGGAAGCTATGATGTCTTTTCTGCGGCTCCACTTGATTCCACAGGCACAATCACCGTTTCCTGTGATGAGCGAAGGGCGCCGCAAGTACTCATATCTATCGGCCAAAGCACGAATTCAGGCGGATTTGATCCGCGGGCAATGAAACATGCCACCGGGGGAGAACTCCTTATGTATAACCTGTACACGAACAATGGAAGATCCAGAATATGGGGAGACGGATCAGGAAATACGAGCACAGTTACGAGAAAAGTCAGGAGAAACAGACCATTAAACCGAACTGTCCATGGCAGGGTGCCGCCGCTGCAGGATGTCGAAGCGGGCGCCTATCATGAAACCCTTACCGTTACCATCCTGTGGTAAGTCGGGAATTCATTCCGCGGACACCGTTTTGCCGAAGATACGTTTACTGCATTGCTGAAAAAGCCCGCAACCGGTTTTTTACATGAAAAAAACCTCTAACAGATCATTGTCGAGGCCTTAAGGAAGTAACAAAATTAAATATAAATACTAGTTTCTTCTTCTCTCTATAAACTCTTCCAGGTATTCCAGCAGCGCAGGATCACTGATCGAGACTTCATATAACTCATCCTGTGAATCACACTTGCAATATGTCAGAAAATCCTTATGCATCTTCTTTTCATCCGCATTCACTACCATATAATTGTACATGTTCACCTCTTCTTTCACCTGTGTTCTTAATTTATTTATCGGCATTTACAGGCAATATCTTTAGTGAAAAAGCGTATATCAGGACCTGGTCACCATAACAGGACAGGGACACATTCCTTCAGGAGATGTACCTTGTACAAACCGCATGACATAGTTTTTTTTGAAATGCTAAAATAGCAGCTGCTGTCGATCGCCTTGTGAGAAATCATTGATGAATTTAATACATTTTTTCAGGACACCTGTCCTTTTTGAATCAGAGAATAAAACGCTTTTAGCGTCTGTTCAATCGCGTGTTTCAAAGAATATACGTGATATAAAAACAGAGTACTGTTTCAATATTGCTGTTGAGAAATCATTGTCCCGGGGTGAAATCAACGTACTGACCTGGCTTCTGTCCGAGACATTTGAACACGGCAATTTCTCGGATAAGAGTTTTATAACTGATTACAAAGCACTCCCCTTTAATTACCCCCTTACTAAGGGGGGACACAGGGCGGTCATCGTTGAGGTTGGTCCCAGGATGAACTTCAGCACGGCATGGTCCACAAATGCCGTTTCCATCTGTCACGCGTGCGGACTGAACAACATATCCAGAATTGAAAGGTCACGCAGATATCAATTGATATTCAGTAAAGATGCAACATTGAGCGAAGACCAGATGAAGGGCCTTTACTCGTCACTCGTTACTGATCACGCGTCACTGTTGTTTGACCGGATGACAGAATGTCACTACCCCGAACAGTTGACAACATTTGAAACCGGGATAAGGCCTGAGCCTGTAGTTGAGGTCCCCTTCATTGAGCAGGGTAAGGAGGCACTTATACAAATCAACAGGGATATGGGTCTGGGACTTGATGACTGGGACCTGGATTACTACTACAACCTGTTTGTACATGACATAGGCAGAAACCCGACCAATGTTGAATGCTTTGACCTGAGCCAGTCTAACAGTGAACATTCACGGCACTGGTTCTTTAAAGGAAAACTGATTGTTGATGGGAAAGAGGCCCCGCATGACCTTATCGAGTTGATAAAAAAACCTCTGGATTCAAATCCTAAAAACAGCATTATTGCTTTTAAAGATAACTCCAGTTCGATCAGGGGATTCTCTATTGAAACAATCATTCCAGAAGTTCCGGGACAATCTTCCAGATTTGCCCTGTCAACTTCACGGTTTGATCCTATATTTACTGCAGAGACCCATAACTTCCCGAGTGGTGTTGCTCCTTTTCCGGGCGCTGAGACCGGCACGGGAGGGAGGATCAGGGACGTTCAGGCAACCGGCAGGGGAGGACTTGTCATAGCAGGAACAGCAGCGTACTGTGTTGGCAACCTCAATGTCCCGGGCTATGACCTTCCCTGGGAAGATAAGAGTTTTGAGTATCCCGGGAACCTTGCTTCCCCGTTAGAGATTGAGATACAGGCAAGCAACGGCGCGTCTGATTACGGCAACAAGTTTGGTGAGCCCGTTATCCAGGGATATACACGATCTTTTGGAATGAGACTGCATTCCGGAGAGAGATATGAATGGATAAAACCGATTATGTTTACCGCCGGTGTTGGCCAGATGGATTCCGCACATATTGAAAAAGGGGACCCGGAAAAAGGGATGCTCGTGGTGAAAATCGGCGGTCCTGCATACAGAATCGGCATAGGCGGTGGCGCAGCCTCCAGCATGATTCAGGGAGAAAACATTGCAGAGCTTGACTTCAATGCCGTACAGCGCGGAGATGCAGAAATGGAACAGAAAATGAACCGCGCCCTGCGTGCCTGTATTGAGCTGGGGGAAGCCAATCCTGTTGTAAGCATCCATGATCAGGGAGCGGGAGGAAACTGTAATGTTGTCAAGGAAATCATTTATCCTGCCGGGGCAAAGATCGAGGTCAGAAAAATCCTGCTTGGAGATAATACCCTGTCGGTCCTGGAAATATGGGGGGCTGAATACCAGGAACAGAATGCGCTGTTAGTAGGGCAAAACAGTATTAATGTTTTTGAACAAATCTGCAAGCGGGAAAAAATTCCCTTTGCCGTTATTGGTCGTATATCAGGTGATGGCCGCGTCATTCTTTATGATGAAAAGGATGACAGTACTCCCGTTAATCTGGACCTGGAGAAAGTATTGGGCGACATGCCTCAAAAAACATTTGAGCTTGACCGCACCCGGTCTCAGGCAACGCCGCTAACATTGCCTGAGGACTTAACCGTAAGAGGCGCACTGGATAGGGTGCTCCGGCTGGTGTCTGTCGGTTCCAAGCGCTTTCTGACAAATAAAGTTGACCGCAGTGTGACAGGGTTAATCGCACAGCAGCAATGCTGCGGGCCTCTTCAGCTGACCGTTTCAGATGTTGCTGTTATTGCCCAGAGCCACCTTGGATTAACAGGGGCAGCCATTTCAATAGGTGAGCAGCCTTTAAAAACCCTGCTTGATCCTGCTGCCATGGCGCGCATGAGTGTAGGAGAGGCGATAACAAATATGGTGTGGGCAAAAATAAGTTCATTTGAAGATATTAAATGTTCGGGAAACTGGATGTGGGCTGCAAAGCTTCAGGGAGAAGGGGCCCTGCTGTATGATGCAGCGGTTGCCCTCAGTGAAATGCTCACTGACCTTGGGATTGCCATTGACGGCGGAAAAGACAGCCTTTCCATGGCCACACAGGTCAGGCACAAAAACGGAACATCTGAAACAGTCAAATCTCCCGGGACCCTTGTCATCTCAGCGTATG
>CAMYJJ010000040.1 GCA_947258735.1 Thermodesulfovibrionia bacterium
AATAACGAATAACGATTAACGATTAACGATTAACGATTAACAAAAAAGGGGGACATGGTGAAACTTGGACAAAAGGGGGAGGAGCTTGCCTGCAGATTTCTCGTGAACAGGGGATATAAAATAATATCCCGGAACTTTAAGACGTCACATGGGGAGATCGATGTAATAGCGAAAGACAATGACACGCTGGTATTCATAGAGGTAAAGACCAGAGAGAGCCTTGAGTACGGACTGCCTTTTGAGTCGGTAAACAGGATGAAGAGAAGAAAAATAGCGAATGTCGCAATGATGTATTTAAAGAAGCTCAGGGAACTGCCGGCATGCAGGTTTGACATTGTGAGTATATATCACAAAAAGGGGAATCCGGTGTTTGAATTGATCAGGGATGCATTTGAAATCTGAACAATCGCATATGATTGGCCAAAGAATTAAGATCAATAAATGTGGTATTATTTATAGCTTAATATGAGCCGGGGCGTAGCGCAGTCCGGTAGCGCACTGCGTTCGGGACGCAGGAGTCGGAGGTTCAAATCCTCTCGCCCCGACCATAATTATTGCTTTTGCATAAGTATGATGTTGAGTTATGAATTATGAGTTCGGTTCCTGAAAATACTGTGCTCTTCTTAACTCAACATTTAAAACTCATAACTCTAAACTCACGGTTGCCCCCGTAGCTCAGCTGGATAGAGCGGCAGATTCCTAATCTGTAGGCCACGTGTTCGAATCGCGTCGGGGGCGCCATTTATTATCCTCACTTAATACGATAGCTTTAAAAACAAATACAGGTAAGGTAAATACTGTTCTTATTTGATTTTATGAAGGGTTCGAGGATTTGAGGGTCCCAGTGTTCAAGGGTTAACGTGAAAAAATAAGTGATAAAAAATAACAAATATCGATGCTGAACCTATAAAAAATTCAAATCTTTATCTGTTCTCTTGACCCCTTTAAAAAAAAAGCCACTGACACCATCAGGCATCAGTGGCATGTTGGTTAATCGCAGAATTATATTATACTGTCCCGGGAAGTTTCTTGAATATGCTCCATGTCTTTAAGAGATCTACGGCACGGTCCAGTTGTGCGTCATTGTCTTCGGAGATCTTATTAGGCACTTCTTCAACATTCTTCTTATCAGTGTCTTTCGTATCTCCATTGTCCTTATTCACATCGTTATCAAGATGCTTGTCAAGGTCTTTTTCCCTGAACACAGGGTGTGTCTTTGCGCCTTCCTTTGCTTTTAGTTTGACCATGATATCCGGGGTAATCCCTGTGGTCTGGATGGAACGTCCTTTGGGAGTATAATATCTCGCTGTTGTAAGCCTCACGGCTGAACCGTCAGTGAGAGGCATGACTGTCTGAACAGAACCCTTTCCAAATGTCTGGGTACCCAGAATAACGGCCTTTTCCCAGTCCTGCAATGCTCCGGCCACTATCTCTGATGCGCTTGCACTGCCGCCGTTTACCAGAACGATCATTGGTATATCAACATAGTCGTTTCCATTGGTGGTATTAAACTCAGTCTTGTCTCCACTCCTGCCTTTTATGTATACGACGAGCTTGCCGGGCGGCAGAAACTGGCTGGACACATCAACAGCGCCTTTTAACAGCCCTCCGGGATTATTTCTCAGATCAATGATCAGGGACGTAATGTCCTTCCCTGATAAATCATTCAGCGCTTTTTTCAGGTCTGCTGCAGTCTTTTCCTGAAACTGAGTGAGTTTTACATAGCCGATCTGTTCATCAATAACCCTTGACTTTACGCTTTTCAGTTTAATAATGTCCCTTACAATCGTAATGTCTTTGGTTTCTTCAAGTCCTTCCCTGAGAATTGAAATGGTGACAGCAGTGCCTTTGGGGCCGCGCAGTTTTGATACTGCATCATGGAGGCTGATGTCTTTAGTTGATTCATCGTCTATTTTTATTATTTTATCTCCGGCCTCAACGCCAGCCTTGTCAGCAGGTGTGTCCTCAATAGGAGCAATAATTGTGAGCATCCTGTTTTTTATTCCTATCTGTATACCCAAACCTCCAAACTCACCTTTTGTGTCGATCTGCATCTCTGTAAAGATCTCCGGCGGCATGAAAGAAGAATGGGGATCCAGTGAATTGAGCATACCTTTTATAGCGCCGTACACAAGGTCTTTTTCATCTACGTCTTCAACATAATTCTTTTTCACAAGGGTGAGTGTTTCGGCAAAAGATTTTATTCTTTTATAATTTTGACCTTCTTCGGCATTTACACTATGCAGAAAACCGGACTTGCCAAGCAGCATGACAGAGAATATCACAGTGCTTAAAAATAATAATATAAATGCTGTCTTGTTCCTGAACATTATTCCTCCATTATTTCATACATTACGTCTGTTAGTATCATATCAACTTTTCTTTGCCCTGCTTTTCCGTTTTAACCAATCCATCGGATTAATTGGCTTTCCTTTGTGTCTGATCTCAAAATACAGGGTGGGAACATTGAGAATCCTTGATTTGCCAGTAACCCCCAGCGCCGTTCCTTTATTAATTATATCACCTGCTTTATGAAAAGTCTCCGTAAGATTTCCATATAAACTATGATAGCCTTTGCCATGGTTTATAATCAATAACAGACCATATCCCTTGAACCAGTCAGAGTATACGACCCGTCCTCCGGCTACGGCCCGTGGTTTCTCGCGGTCCTTCGCCCTGATCTCAATACCATTCTTAAACACGCTGATATCAAATTTCGGGTCCTTGTAATTACCATATGGAATCAGCACTTTTCCATCAATTGGCCAGGATAGGTGGCCTCTGGAGGCAATAAACCCCTTCCCGGTAATTGATTCGGGGAGCTGCTGCTTTTCCAGTTTCTTCATCATCTCTCTGAGCTTATTAGATGACACCTCAAGGTCCTTGATGGTCTTTTCGTACATGCTGCGTTTACTTCTGACGGTTGCCAGCAGTCTGTCTTTTTTTATCCGGTCTGTCTCCAGGGCACGTTTCTTCTCCCTGGCAATTTTATTATTTGTCTCAAGCCGGTCCTGAAGGATTTTCATGTTCTTTGTTTTGAAATTGACATTATTAATCTCATCCCGGTATTTTTTTATGATTTTACTGTCCTGGTAGGCAAGAAGACTGAGGTATTTGCTTTTCGTTATCAGTTCCTGGTAGTCAGAAGCCGTTAATAGTATCAGGGCGCTGTCCACGTACTGCTGTGTATAAATATCTCTTGCACGATTGGCCAGATACCTTTTGCTTATGTCCAGTTTTTCCCTGATCTGAGAGATATCCTTTGATAAGAGTGTGAGCTTTGCCTGTGTATCTGATATTTCTCTGTCATATTTAATTAATTCTTTTTCCCTTAATTTGATTTTATTATTAATTCTCTCTATCCGTGAAAGTATGGATTTCTCTTTTTTGATAGTATCTTTCACTTTTGCCTTCTTGGTCCTGAGTTTTTTCTGTATGGCGGACAGCTTCCTTTTCGGGCTGGCAGAGTGAGCAGGTGAGACGTATGAAGTTAATAGCAGGAAGGTACCAAAAAAAATCAGGAGGGTAAAAATAGAAAGAACTGCGTGTAATGTCTTAAATTCCTTTTTTTTCACAACAACCTTTTTGCGTCATATTTATTGCTTCTCAAATCAGGCTTTATTTACTTAGTATCTGATTTTGCCAACAGCAAAGAAACTGCCGGTAAAGCTCATCAGGGCGCCGGCAACAGGAACAGCAATGAAAATCTGTGCCGGTATGGACATGATAATTGCCCTGACAGACGGCAGGAATTCAAATCCCTTTGCGACTATTAATGAATGGATACCGTACAGGGCACATGCTCCTATCAGGCCTCCAGCAAGGCCAATAACAAGCCCCTCTATCAGGAACGGGAGTCTAATAAAGGACTTGGTTGCACCCAGAAGCTTCAGTGTTTCTATTTCTTCTTTACGTCTGTAAAAAAAGATTTTGATAGTATTGTACGTAATAAATATGATCGCTATAAATATGGTCCCTCCCAGAAAGATGGAACTGGCCTTCATGATCTTTGACACCGTGTTCAACGATGCCAGCCATTTCTCCCCATACTGGACCTCGGCAACACCTGAGAGGTTTACTAACTCTTCAGCCTTCCTCTTTACATACGATGGCTGCAGCAGGTCACCCTTCAATTTAAGTTCAAAAGATGAGGGGAGGGGGTTTTTTTCAAGGTCATCCAGTATGGAGGCATCAGCACCCAGGATAACGCGCAGTTCTTTCAAGGCCTCATCATTGTTTATATAGCTGACATCCAGGATGTCAGGGTCCTGTTTGAACAGCTCCCTTATCGTACCAGTAGTCTCAGGATTTATGTTATCGTCCAGGTACACAACGATGCCAAAGCTCCGGGCCCATCGCTTGAGTACCGAGTCCATGTTAAGCGTAACAGTGACAAACGTACTGAGAATAAGAAGTCCGACCCCGACAGATAACGTAGTAAGGAGATTTATCCATTTCTCGGTCCAGAGATTCTTAAACGCTGACTGAATAGAGTAGAGGAGCACTCTCATCCCGGCATCTCCTGTTTAATTGAAGAATTTTTCAGATATATGACCCGTCTGCCCGATTCGTGAAACAGTGATTTGTTATGTGTGGCGATCAGGACTGTCGTGCCCCGTGCATGGATCTCTTTAAAGAGGTCCATGATGATGTCAGAGCTTTCTGCATCAAGGTTTCCTGTAGGCTCATCAGCAAGAAGAACAGTTGGCTTGCTTACCATTGCCCTGGCAATAACCACTCTCTGCTGCTCTCCTCCTGAGAGGTGCTTCGGCAGGGTATGAGACTTGTGTTTGAGTTTGACATCCTTTAAGACTTCGTAGACATCATCCTTTATTTCCTTTGGATGCAGGTTATGTATCCTGAGCGCAAGGGCCACATTATCAAATACGGTTTTGTTGTTAAGCAGACGGAAGTCCTGAAAGACCACTCCTACATGACGCCTCAAATAGGGAATGGTATGCTGTTTAAGCTTTCTGATTTCCCAGCCCGCAACGGTTATGTTTCCTTCATCAGGGATTTCCCCTGCATAAATCAGTTTAAGAAGGGTTGTTTTGCCCACACCGCTCGGGCCGGTAATAAAAGCGAGTTCCCCTTTATTAATGGTGAAAGAGATATCTTTCAACACGATATCTTCTTCGTAATATTTTGAGACGTCTGTAAATTGAATCATAAGTTTCTAAAAAAATATAATCAGTCAGCCAACACTTTCCGGAAACGACGGCTTTCCAGCAGCTTTACAGCTGTAAATTCAGTGATAATTATAGAATTTGGCGGTACATATAAGCAAGGATTGATTTATTGATAAAAGATATATGCTGTTACTTCGTATGCATGTATTAAAGTATACTGAGTTTACTAAGCCTGTATGGAAGATCCAATATTGTCATATCATGTATAGTATTTTGGAGAAGACCAAAACCGGCTTCAATAATACCCTTCTGGGTTTTTATGTCACCCGGATTTCCAAGCGGTTTTCCCGGAGAAAACTTCATGGAAAGCACGCGCGGAGGTTTAATAAGCTCAATGATGTCTTTTCTGAAGGTTGTACATACGGTGCTTATCCCTTCTTTTTCGATCTGTCTCGCGATCAGTCCGACCGACTGGTTGCAGATTACTCATGTAGGAGTAAGAAATGCGATGTCTACGCCGAGTCCTTTAAGACGTTTCCCGACCGCCGCTGCATTATCAAGGAGAGGTCCGATGACATAAATATGTCCCATAAAACTGTAATGCTCCTCAGACAGGGAGTTGATCGTTCCTTCCTGAACATATTCTCTCATCCGGTCAACAGGAAAAACACAATTAAAGTCTTTATTGATAAATGTGTGGTCATATGATTCATGTGTCACCATAATATCTTTATGGTCCATGTCACCGGGCAGCATTCTGTACGAACAGTCTCCCTCCTTATGTTTTGTATCAAAAGGGGAGTCGGTTTTTAAGTGAAGTCCGCCTGTAGTGAGCAATGTCATCTTACATTCATGTAATGGTTTTGATAACGGCGTGACAGGGGTATCGTTGAAAACTGTATACTCAAAGGCTGGATATTTTTTCTGTATTATTTTTTTTGTGTCTAAAAGAGATTTGATCATGAGGGGTCCTATCGTCTTAAACCGGTTACGTATCTATCAGGATTTTCCTCTTAATATTCTGTTCCAGTATAACCATGGCATCGCATATTTTATCAGAAGCCACATACTATATCTCTCTTTTACAGGGTCAAGCGGAAGCGTAGGCACAAGTTTGTTATTGTGATCAAACTCAGCCAGCAACAGGCTGCCATACCCGGTAGTAATCGGGCAGGCGGTATATCCGCCATACCTTGATACTCCTGCTGAGGCTTTGTTCTTCATCATTGCCAGAAGGTTATGAACAACTACAGGCGCCTGTTTATGCACTGCTGCTCCTGTTTTTGTATCTCCTGTGTTTGCAACATCTCCAAGACTGAAGATATTGCCATAAGTATTGTGCTGAAGAGTTTCCCCGTCTGTATCGACCCAGCCAAGCGGATCATCCTTTACGGCAAGCGGGCTGTCCTTAATAACATCAGGAGCTGACATCGGAGGAGCAACATGAATCATATCAAATGTAACGGTGATCTGTTCTTTCCCTTCATCTTTTGGAACCTTAATAACAGCCTCTTTTGATTCGCCGTTAATTTCAATAAGTTCAGACTGGAAACTGAGGTTTATTCCATAACGTTTTGATATCTCCATCAGGGCCCTGTTGATTTCAGGTACACGAAGCAGACCGGGCTTGCCTGTATAAAAAGTAATTTCAGCGTCCCTGAGCAATCCTCGTTTTCTGAAATTGTCAGCTGCAAGGTACATTATTTTCTGAGGAGCTGCCCCGCATTTGATGAGCGATGCAGGCTGGGTAAACAGGGCCTTACCGCCTTTAAAATTCTTCAGACATTCGTACGTATATGGCGCAAGATCAAACTGATAATTTGAGCAGACACCGTTTTTACCCAGTGTTTCGGGAAGGCCTTGTATCATATGCCAGTTAAGCTGAATCCCGGGACATACCACCATGAAGTCATACGTGATTTCTTTTCCTGAACCTGTAGTGACCAGGTTGTTCTCAGGTTTAAAACTCCTGACGCTGTCCTGAATCCACTCTGCCTGATCAGGGATAAAATCCTTTTCAGACCTGACCGTATTACTAATATCAAAAGCTCCGCCTCCCACAAGTGTCCATGCCGGTTGATAGTAATGTCTGTCAGAAGGTTCCAGTATGGCGACATTCAGTGAAGGATTCCTGTTGAGAAGCTGTGCAGCCACTGAAAGACCGGCGTTGCCTCCGCCGACAACAAGTATCTGATAATGTGTTTTCAAAAAGGCCCTCCGCATGTATATGATTCAGTTGGTATGCGAGCACAGTTTATGTATGTATTGTACTGCACGGATCATTGATATGAAGTATGACTAACGGAATCGATTTTGTATGTTCATTTGTAAGGTAGTAATCAGGTCTTTACAGAATTGATCACTATATGTTTCATTTTTCCACCTGAAAGGTATATCATGAATCTCGCCAGGTGTCAATATTTCATAAAGAGCAGTAAAGGCCTTAATCATTACTGCTTTCTGCTGATACCTGTTAAGGGGCTCTCCCAGTGGATGACCGAAAGGCCATTTCAGAAAGACAGACCTCGGGGGTTTTACTTTTTCTGTGAACTTTCTTACGATTGATATCCCTATTGTTGGGATTCCTGATTTTTCTATTTCACGCTGCACCAGTCCAACTGACTGGTTACAGATACCTCATGCAGGGGTAAGCAGAACTGCATCGACCATGGCGGCTTTCAGTAATTTAGAAACAGCAGGGGCAGATTCATTCATCAACGTATTAATATGAGGGCCGTCAATATGTCCCATAAAGGCGTAGTGATGATTGGATATATCGCCAATAAGTCCGTCATTCTTAAATTCAATCAATCTTTCAACGGGCATAACAATATTGATGTCTCGGTCTGCATCTGCATGATCATAATAATCATGCGTTATCATGAGAGATGATACGGGTCTGTTGATATCGATCACCCTGAATGAGGGGTCTCCATTTGTATCCTGCATATTAAAAGGTTCCTGGTCTGTGTGGTGCACCCCGGACGTTGTCACCATGGCAATCCTTGATTCAGACAGAGGTTTTGTTACAGGTGTCCAGGGAATGTCCTGAGACTCATACGGTTGATAGGTATCAATAAAAAACTTTGAGAGAAACGGTATGGTTGCTATTATTTTTGAAAGGACCTGGTTTTTTAACCTCGAAAGATTCATTATCTTTTATAATGAACGTAGACCGGATTATAAATCAATCTTTGAAAGTGAAAGAGAATAGATATGCATTCAGATTATTTTTCACCTATCCCCTCAATAAGCAGGTACACGTCATGTTTAAGAAACCGGGTGCCGGTAATTTTAAGATTGTCTACTTTCATGACATGATCAAGAGTCTCCCGGTCAAAACGGGCACTATATACTTTTTCGACAAACGGAGTAAAGAAATCCTGTCTCTTTCTGAGATGTTGTTTTTCAGAATATATCATTTCCAGAAGTCTGAACCGGCCATTCGGCTTTAAAATCCTCTTAAATTGCTCAAGAACGACTGACTGTAGTTCATTCGGTAGCACACAGCACAAAAAACCAGCCATAACCCAGTCATATGAATCAGATGCAATTGATTCCATCTGACATGCATCTTCATGAATGAGGTCTATATTGCAGGAAGCCTGTTTAGTCCTTTTGTGGGCACGTTTAAGCATGGCCGGACTTAAATCAAGTCCTGTGAGATTTACACTGTGATGATAATGTCTGAAATTCTGGCCGGTCCCGACTCCAGCCTCGAGCACCTTACCGCGCATATCACCCACTAATCCGGGACGCCACTTTTTATAGGTTAATTCCCATGGAAAATCAAGGATATCGTAAAACCATGATGTCACATTGTACTTCTTAAGAGCCGCTTTGTTCTTTTCATGCAGCTTAAGTTTCTTAACATGTATCCGGCTATTTTCGGACGGTGACGATGGCATTATATACTCCGATCTCCCGGATAGGTCCCTTTTTTAGTAACAGGACAGCACTCAGGTCCTGGAAGATCTTCCTCATAATCGTTTTTCAGCACTTCCAGCAGATCAGGGACAAATGGACTCTTCAGAAAATAGCATCTCAATCTTCCATCGACAAAGAAATCAATAAGACCTGCATGCCTCAGTGCAGAAAGATGCTGGGATATATTGGGCTGGCTTATTTCGAGAAATTCCTGGAAGTCGCTGACGCATTTCACGCCTTTAGTCAGTTCTTGAAGAATAAATATCCTGGCGGGGTGGGCTAAGGTTTTAATTATCTCTACTTTTGCGGTAAGATCTTTCATATGCAAATATTAGAATATATGCATGTATTATGTCAAGCAGAACTGAAAAAATAAATTTTACTTCGACAAAAAAATATGCTAAATGGTTACAATAGTTCAATTTTATTATTCTTGCTGAATACCGGTTTGATATATGGATGAATGGAAGGAAATCCTTTTTACGTACGACGACATTGAGGCTGAAATCGTAAAAGACCTGCTTGAATCGGAACATATCCAGGTAGTTGTCAACTCCATGAAAGTGAGTCCGTATCCGGTCAGCATAGGCAGAATGGGTGAGATCAAGCTTTTAGTGAGAAATGATGATCTTGAGAAAGCGGAAAAAATTATACAAATAATGAAGAACAGTCAGGGACAGAATGATAGTTGATACCCTAAATAAGAGTGAAATATTTTCCAAACTAAAGGATGAAGAGCTGAAAAGCATGAGCGGGCTTTTTGAAGTACTGGAGTTCAACAACAACGAAACGGTTTTTCATGAGGGTGATCCATCGGACAAATTTTATATACTGGCAAGCGGCAACGTCAAGATTATGAAACATTCGCTCACCGGAAAGGACATTATTCTTGAGATCATGTCTCCCGGGGATGCATTCGGCGGGGTTGCAGTGCTTGATAATAAACCATATCCTGCATCTGCCCAGGCAATGGAGCCGTCATCAGTGATAAAGATCAGCCGTCAGAATCTGTTTCTGATAATGGAAGAGTATCCCATATTAAAACTGGAGCTTGTAAAGTACTTCAGTGATAAACTGAGGGACGCCCATGAGATGCTTAAAAACATAGCCACCGAAAGGGTCGAGAGAAGGATAGCGTCTCTGCTTCTCAAACTCTCAGAGAAAGTTGGCGTGGATGACAACGGATACCTGAAAATTGATTTTCCCCTGACGCGACAGGAGATTTCTGAAATGGTGGGTACCACGGTTGAAACCTGTATCAGGACCATGAGCAAGTTTCAAAAACAGGGCCTGGTCAAGTCTTCAGGCGGCAGGATCATGATAAAAGAAGCATCTCTCCGGAATTATTTTGAAGAATAAGCAGTGTCTTGCAATACATTCATATAATGGACTATCTCGATGGATCAGGGGGGCTACTGATGTTGCAGGTTTTGCAATGGGACCGGATATTCCAGTTCGACGCCGATGCCGGTAAACTCATTTCCTGTGGTTTCCATTCTCGTAACGCGAGCAGTGGCAAGCAGCACTTTGTCCTTTACCGGTATACGGATTTCAAACTGCTTTTGTGATGGTGTTAAACGGCAGGGTATGTCCATTTTAATAAACATATCGTTATCAGAATGATTCACGATTGTACCGGAATATATAGCACTGTCATAATGAAAATTAACAGTGAGTTGAGAAGGTAATCTTGTATATGCTCTTTTTGTCATGACGGGAATATAATCAATGGTTACAGGAATATGTATATCAAAAAAAGACCACGCAGTCAATTAAATAATTTCATTTATCTATAATTATAATTATAAACAATATACATCAATAGCTTAGGTGCACAAAATTGATGTAAATTATAAATAAAACAGAGGCCTCAAATTTGAATGAAATATATGCATATTAAGGAAGGAGCAGCGTTATGGTAAAGAAATCAGTATTAGCCATCATTGCCGTATTTATCGTGTGGTCCATATTGGACTTTGTAATTCATGGGGTGCTTCTGAGTGAAGCGTATAAAGCAACGGCGGAACTCTGGCGTCCCATGGAGGAGATGAAGATGGGATTAATGCGTATTGTTGTTTTGATATCCACAGTCATGTTCGTGCTGATTTATACACTATTCATAAACGAGAAAAATATGAAAACAGCCCTGAAATATGGAATTTTGTTTGGCATATCTCTTGGCATTGGCATGGGATATGGGACATATGCTGTGATGCCGATACCATATAGTATGGCATTCACATGGTTCTGGGGTGCACTGATTGAAGCTTCAATTGGAGGATTGCTTTTAGGCCTGATTGTGCGTGATGCATCTAAATGAACTGGTAATATGCCAGGCTATGCAATGTAGAGACGGACCTCTTATTGAAGTAAAGGGGAGATAGCATAACTGGCGATTATATTCTATACTATTAAAACAGAAGCAGGTAAAAAGGAGGGACCTGAAATGCTATCAACAACATGTAAAATAATCGTACTTACCTTATCTGCAGCCTTACTGATAAGTCTCGCACCAGCCGCTGACGCCCTGCATAGTCTATTTCAGTCAATGGATAAAAATGAAAACGGAATGATTGATCCCGTTGAATTTGCCAGTGATATGACAAAACATGTCTTTAACAGACTTGATGGAAATGATAACAATATCATTTCAAGATCAGAATGGGATTATATTGAGAATGTGAAAGACAAGGTATTGCATAATGATCTCTATAAGGGAATGGACATCGATAACGACAGTCTCATTAGTTATGATGAATTTTCAGCTTACGCGGACAAACATTCCAATGTAAAGGAGAGCTTTCGGTCTCTCGATAAAAACGGTGACGGCGTACTCATGCCGGATGATCTTCCTGTTCCTGTCCGGCCGTCTTTCAAGATGGTTACCATTCAGTTTTGAAGATAAAGTAAGAAGTAAGAAGTATTTGTTCTGAACACTAAAAGCATTTGCAAATAATGTAGGCACAATTTATGAATTGATTGAAATGGGGTTCCGTCTCCAGGGAGTTAATTTAAACTCGCTCCGCTCAGACACAAATTAACTCTTTTCCTTCCGATCTCTTTCATCACCTAAAATCGCTAATGGGGAGGTCAAATCCCCCTAACCCTGCCTACCGGCAGGCCCCTTTTCTAAAGGGGAGAATTGAATCTCCTTCTTAGCAGGGAGGGGCCAGAGGAGGTTGATTTTCCCTGATTTTTCTTCTGCTTCTATGCGGCACAAAATTTTTTTCTCTGTGATACATTTGTGATCATTTCCTGTTATCTTATTAATAAGTTGAATGTATAGTGAGTGAGATGAGGATACAAATGCGCAATGTACTAAAAAAAGGCAATATGCTAAGGACACATATATACTATTCATGCATGGCCTTGCCGTTGAAGAGGCCGGGGATACGTAACGTGAAACAAATACATTAAAGAGGGCAGATATGAAAAACAAACTGGTATTTTTCCTGTTAACAGTATTACTGATCCATGCTTCTTATGCTGCAGCTGATAAGGCAATATTGGCCGGCGGCTGTTTCTGGTGTATGGAGGCAGATTATGAAAAACTTGAGGGTGTAACCGATGTGGTCTCCGGGTTTACAGGCGGAACGTTGAAAGATCCAATCTACTACGGCAACCATAAAGGTCACTATGAAGCCGTTGAAATAACCTATGATCCTGAAAAGGTCAGTTACAGGGACCTGTTGGATTATTACTGGGTCAACATCGATCCCTTTGATGACCAGGGGCAGTTTTGTGATAAAGGCCATGAGTATTTAACTGCTATATTCGTTGCTAATGAAACAGAAAGAAAGATTGCTGAACAAACGAAAAAGAAAGTTGTAGAGCAGTTCCCCGACAAAAGAGTTGTAACGCCAATTTTAAATGTATCAACCTTTTATCCCATTAAAGGTAAAGAAATTCACCATCAGGATTACTATAAAAAAAGCCCGTTTCGCTACAAAATCTATCGATGGAATTGCGGTCGTGATAAGCGATTAGAAGAGATCTGGGGGGATAGGGCGATGAAACTACCGTAACTCGTGAACCGTTGTCCGTGACCCGAGGTCCGTAATCAAAAACTAAAAACTAAAAACTCAAAACTCAAAACTAAATACCTCTAACCCATAACCGGTTTTATTCCATAATTACTGTTTAATACTGAATTATAAGATTCTTTATGATTTAGATAAGAATTTTTAATTTGATTGATTCAGTAAAATAAGGTATATATTAACTAAAGCCTGTCCTGTTCGTTTTTGGTAGCAAACTTGAACCATCATTAATTGATCAGGGAGTCAGCGCAAGACAATTCAGGTATGAAGCAGTAAAATATACCTGATGTAATCTTCAAGACACCCACGTAATAATAAGGATTCAAGACAACTATCCTGACGGCAAGACGGGTTTTTTATTAAAATGAAGGATCGGCTGTACTCGGAAATCTGACGGCAGAGTAATCGGATAGCATTTTATTTTATCTCTTTCTCTTTTCTCTTTTCACCAAATGCCTCACTCATTGATGCGGCGTCCCAGCCGGCATCATGATGCACCTCCGCATCTTCAAGTTCAGATAGCAGCAGCTGTTCCAGGTCTTCTATGCGTTGACGGGCCTGACTTATATAGGTTACCCTGTCATGGCGGAGATGTCTCAGTTCTTCGATTGATTCTTCATCGTGATATCTGAACGTCTTCATCGCACGGTGGGCCTGGAAAGAGCGAAAGCCCAGAGATCGGAGAACATCAATCCCTGCCCTCAGGGATGTATCAAGGGTATCCCTGTACGTATTGGTCACACCGGCATCAAGCAGCTCATATGCCTGGGTTCGGCCGGATGCACGGGTAAATATGCGTAAATGGGGGAAGTCTTTTTTTACGCAGTCTACGATTTCAAGTATTTTATCATGATCATCGATGGTGAGGATGAGGAGCCTTGCCTGTTCCGCACCCGCAGCATGGAGAAGGTCCTTGCGGCCTGCATCTCCATAAAAAACTTTCAGCCCGAGTTTTCGCAGCAGCTCAACTTTATCAGAGTCCAGCTCAAGCACGGTAATGCCGACACCATTTGCCCTCAGGAGCCTTCCGATAATGCTGCCGAAATTGCCAAAGCCTGCGATAATGACCCTGTTTATGTCATCAATGCTGTCCGCCTGTTTATTTTCCTGTTCCTTTGTTCCGAAACGCGGCTGCAATATTTTCTCATTAAAGAGCAGGAGAAGAGGGGTAAGCGCCATAGTCAGCGCAACAGCGCCAATAAGTGGATTTACGAGTGTCTCGCTGATCACATGATTCTGAACGGCAAAGGAAAAGAGTACAAATGCGAACTCACCTCCCTGGGCCAGAGAGAGAGAAAAAAGGATATTCTGGTCGTCCCCCATCTTATATACCCTTCCCAATACAAGAAGAACAACCAGTTTTGCACAGATCAATCCTCCTACCAGCATACCGATGAGCCCGGGATTGGAGGAAAGCAGTCTGAAATCAATGGATGCGCCGACAGCAATAAAAAACAGCCCCAGGAGAAGACCCTTGAACGGTTCAATATCTCCTTCCAGTTCATGACGGTATTCACTGGTTGCAAGCACTACCCCGGCCAGGAATGTTCCCAGCGCCGGGCTCAGCCCCACCTTTGTCATGAGAAGGGCGATCCCTATGATCAGCAGCAGTGCAGCTGCAGTGAAGAGTTCCCTCAGCCGTGTATGCGCAACGATCCTGAAAAAAGGCCTGACTAGGAAACGCCCTGCGATTATGATAGAAGAAATAACTACGATAACTGCAAGGGCCTGCGCCCAGCCGGGAAGCCCCTCAACCCATGCGGTACTGTTATGTGCTGTTTCCGCATCTCCGGTCGTTACTGCAGCGGTTACAGCGAGCAGGGGCATGACCGCCAGCATCGGTATGACCGCAATGTCCTGAAACAGCAGTACGGAAAAGGCGCTCTGCCCTGAGTCTGTTTTCATCAGGCCTTTTTCGTTTAACGTCTGCAATACAATAGCGGTTGAAGACAGAGACAGGATCATGCCTATTGCCAGTGCTGTCTGGAATGAGATGCCAAACCATATTCCCACCCCTGTGATCAAGGCCGTTGTAAGGCAGACCTGAAGACCACCCATCCCGAGAATGGGTCCCCGCAGACGCCATAACAGCGAAGGTTCAAGTTCAAGGCCGATGAGAAAAAGCATCATGACCACACCGAATTCGGCAAAGTGCATAACGTCCTGTCCCTCTTCGCCGACCAGCTGGAGACCAAAGGGGCCGATGACAAACCCTGCAATCAGATAACCAAGCACTGAACCCAGCCCGAAGCGTTTTGCTATGGGTACTGATATGACTGCTGCCGCCAGATATACAAATGCCTGAAAAAAGAAACCCTCGCCGTGCATGTTATTCTAACGGCTCCGTAATAAGGCTGTCTAAATCCACATTCAGTTTCTCCATTGTCAGTGCCTTCTCAAAGTTGAATCTGTTGTCCCGCATTGCCGTGATCATTTTTCGGTAGTCTTCACCATGACGGATAATATCTTCATTTGTTACCGTATGTGTTCCATGGACAACAAACGGGGGAAGATATTCCATTCCGCACACAAAGGCAGTCTGTTTAACGGGCGCCAGAAATTCAAGCATGGTATGCCTGTTATACCCGTCTTTCCTGAACAGGGATTCTCTTCCGCCGGTGGATGTCACCGTCATGAGCTTTTTCCCATGCAGCGCTTTACCTTTTTTACCATACGCCCACATATGCTGCAGAACAAGGTCCATCCACTCTTTCAGAAGCGCAGGTATGCTGAACCAGTAAAGGGGGTGATGCAGCACAATGATATCATGTTCAATAAGCAGTTTCTGTTCACGTCCAATATTGATATGAAAGTCAGGATATGTCTCATAGAGATCATGTACAATAACTCCCTCAATATCACTGACATGAGTAATCAGTTTACTGTTTACCCTCGACTTCTGCAGGGCCGGATGAGTAAAGATGATCAGTATGGTATTTTGATATTTCTTCTCCATTTTAAGTAACCATTATATTACTACAAATCAATTATAAACTTAATACCTCTATGACATATTATAGGACAGAGGTAATAGGTGATGGGTGATGGGTGATGGGTGATGGGTGATGGG
>CAMYJJ010000041.1 GCA_947258735.1 Thermodesulfovibrionia bacterium
TTGGAGGTTTTTTTGGAAGAGAAGGAAAAGAAAGATATATTTGAGTCAATTTGGAAGTTTCTGGCATCTGTCAAACTCGCTATTTATACATTAATAATAATCGCCCTGTCATCAATTGTAGGTACCATTGTTGAACAGGCGGCAGAGCCGGCCAAGAACATTGCCCTGCTTGCAAAATTTTTCGGTGATAATGCAGCGCCGACTGTCTACAATATCTTTGCAAAAATGGGATTCATGGACATGTACAGTTCATGGTGGTTTGTCAGTTTTCTCGCTATTTTCAGCATTAACCTCATCGTTTGTTCGATCGACAGGTTTCCCAAAACATGGCGTTCAATACGCAAACCGCAGAGACCGCTTCCGGACAATTCCATAAAATCCCTACCCATTAAGAGAGATCTGAAATTCAGGACCGGTCTCAATGTTGTCAGGGATGAATTTCTAAACATCCTCGGCTCTTCCCGATACAGGGTCTCGGAAGTGACCGAGGAAGGTTCTGTCCAGCTGTATACGCAAAAAAATAAATATGCCAAATTAACGGTCTACGTTGTCCATCTCAGTATTATTCTTATTTTTATAGGTGCTGTAATCGGTACAAAATTCGGATTTAAGGGCTATGTAAATATTATCGAGGGCAGGTCTACTAAAGTGGCATATATTTCTCCAAGCGAGCCATATCCACTTGGATTTGATGTAAAATGCCTCTGGTATCAGACCGAGTATTATGGATCTTCATCCACACCAAAGGAGTTCATGAGTGAACTGGTAATCCTTGATAACGGGCGAGAAGTAATGAGAAAGGTCATCGAGGTCAATAATCCCCTGAAATATAAAGGGATCACTTTTTTTCAGTCCAGCTATGGAATGTTATCAGGCGTCATGGATGATTATATGATCGAGGATTCCGGATCAAGACGCCAGACAACTCTTCAACCCAAGTTCACAAAGTATCCGAACCAGGTCGGCAGCTTTATAATCAAGGTAAAGCCGCTCAATGGCCAGGAAACAACGCTCTGGCTCAGACGGGGAGACACCTTTGATATCCCTGGCACTGAAATTAAAGGAACCATTGTCGGATTCTCTCCCACTCTGGACCGTGACAGGATGACCGGTGCCCTGGGTACCAATGAATATTTCAAGGACCAGATGATGAGCCCTGCAGTTGCCATAGAAGTTGAAGCTCCCGGAAAAAAACCTTTTGTGGGGTGGTATCTCAGAAACGATCCGACCTGGATCGTTCCAGAGGGAGGTCATGAGCTGGAGTTTATAGATTTACGGGGAGTTGAGTATACGGGGCTTCAGGTCGCCAGGGATCCCGGTGTCTGGTTTATTTATATAGCATGTATTGTCATGAGTATCAGTCTGTATTTATGTTTTTTTATCAGTAATAAAAAATTATGGGTCCATATTGCTCACGAATCACCGGGGAGCAAAGGCCAGGTACGGGTAACTCTGGGAGGATCAACCAACAGGAACAAGCTTAATTTTGAAAAAGAAATTGATAAATTATTATCTCACGCATCAGATGCAATTGAAGGAAGGAGTAAGAAATGACGAGCGCCAGCCTATTTGATATAGCTGCAGGCTGCTATATCGCAGCGGTAGTGACCTATATTATTTTTCTTGTTACCCGAAACAGGACCGTAGGGATAGTTGCCACCTCGGTAACATGTGTTGGGTTTGTGAGTCAGACAGTTGCACTCATAATACGATGGGTCAATTCATATTATTTCTGGATGGAGGCCCAAACATCATCGGGAGTAGTTGAAGGAATTTTAAGGGGCGCTCCGCTGAGGAACCTGTATGAGTCCCTGATATTTTTTGTCTGGTGTACCATTATGATACATTTAATAATAGAATTTAAGTATAAAAACCGCTCACTCGGGGCTTTAGTTACTCCCATAGCAGCGCTTGCCCTGCTGTTTATAGATGTTTCAGGCGTATCAAAAGAAATCGAGCCGCTTATTCCTGCACTACAGTCCAACTGGCTG
This sequence comes from Thermodesulfovibrionia bacterium, assembly GCA_947258735.1. The sequence goes on from CAMYJJ010000041.1 coordinate 1,992, forward strand.
CTCTTTCATGTATTTCTGAGCTTTATCGGATATGCTGCCTTTGCCGTCTCTTTTGGGGCAGCTTCTGCATACCTGGTGACCGTCACTGAATCGAAAACTGAAAAGACCTATATCTTCTGGAGTATTATTTCAGGCATTTTCGTGCTGGTCCTTATAGGAATGATCATTGATTACATCGGCCTGAACGCACCACAGCGGGGAGAATATGTACAGAACCATTTCCTCAAGTCCACTATCCGAAGTTCATCTCAGGCCTCGGTAATTGCCAGCTGGATCGTCTCTTTATTGGTCATTCTCGGGATCTGGCGTTTTGGTTTGGGACTCAAGAAAGTATTTGCAAGCCTGAACCTTACACCTGTTATGCTCGATGAGATTGCTTATAAAAGTATCGCAATAGGGTTCCCTCTTTTTACGATAGGCGGTTTGATCATGGGGGCCATCTGGGCAAACAGCGCATGGGGTAAATACTGGACCTGGGACCCCAAAGAAACCTGGTCACTCATTACATGGTTTGTCTATGCCCTTTACCTGCACGCAAGATTTGTCGGCGGATGGAGAGGAAAACGGGTTGCCATTCTATCGGTCGTCGGCTTTATTGCGGTTATATTCACATACCTGGGAGTTAACCTTATACTGTCCGGACTTCATGCATATGGCAGCGGCTAACATCTTGGTCGTACATCAGCGATACCTGCGGCACAGATCGATGAATATTTCATAAGAGGTACTTTGCAAGACTGATGCTGTGTTCTTTCGGATCAATTGTTTTTACGATAGTTCTCATAAAGCTTCCTGATGCATCTTGTTCGGTAAGATCCACCATGTATTCCTCAACCTCATTTCCGGAACTATCAACAATGACCATAACCCGGGGTCTTTCAGGAATGGAACGGTTCCCTTCAAGAACAATCCCCATTTCTCTTGTATCAAGCATGACCAAGGATCCCACAGGATAGTTCCCCACCATGTTAATAAAAAATTTCAACAGGATGGGATCTACTTCTTTTTCACTCTTAACCATCATGTTTCCTATCGCCTGTTCAGGAGTCAATGGCTGTTTGTTGTAAACACGCGATGACGTCATGGCATCATACTTGTCCGCAATGGATATAATTTTACTGAAAAATGTGAGCTCTATTGGTTTCGCAAGCTTCGGGTACCCCGAGAAATCGCAATTCATGTGATGTTGAAATGCAACAATGGCACTCTGCATTGAGACATCGTCTATCCCTTTTAATTTCAGGAGAGAGAGAGCCCCCCATAAAGGATGTTTCTGTATGACTTTCCAGTCCTCCTCGTTTAAAACAGACGGTTTATTTAGTACTTTATACGGTACCTCAGCCTTACCCAGATCATGAAACAGCGCTGCAATGCCCAGAGCAGTGACCTTGTTTCTGTTCAGTCCGATCCGCTGTCCGAGAGCAATCGACAGAATGCTGACATTAACTGAGTGATGAAATGTATATTCATCATAATCCTTTATTGACGTCATACCGATAAGAAGCTGCTCTTCAGACAGGAGCGCATCCACCATTGAACCTATTAATCTTTTTGCTTTTTTTATGCTGACCGTTTCACCGGCCTTGATCCCTTTTATGACTCCTTTCGTAAACGCTACTGCATTAAAATAGGTTTTCTTGACAATCTTGCGTCTGTTTAACACTTCACTCTCTTTCGATTTTCTCCACTTTCCAATCATAATGCCGGGGATCTCATCTAATAAAGATATTATGGTGTCAAATGGCGTTTGCGACGTTGCCGCCTCATTAAACGAACTGAGCAGCATTTTAATATCTTTCACCCTGGTCTGGGAGAGAAAGCTCACCGAACCAATTTCCCTGCGTCTGAATTCTTCAGCAATATAATCAAAGTTCAGGAGGAATTCGAGCGGGAAACGTATCCGTACATCATTCACATAAAAAATATCGTTCACCAGTTCAACCTTGATTGATCCCTCGGTCTCGACATAGTGATTGACAATGTCCCTGAATTTCATGATTGATTCCAGGACTGCATCATTTTCAAGATCATGAAAATGTCCGCTTCTCAGGATAATGGCAAGCTGGTTTATGATGTCCTTGCCCTGGGCGGCATGTTTGTTTTCAGAGAGTATCATGTCTTGCGCGTATTCTTTTTCTTTAAGACGTCCAGGTTCCTCGATTTTGTGATTCCTTCAATCACCTGCAGAACATTATCTGCCCCTGTATGGCCAAGACAGTGGATTGCTGCTGCTCTTGTTTCATTGTTCTTTGCCCTTTTAAATAATGCCTTCTTTTTCATTATCCTGACGAGAAAATCAATAACATCTTTCTCCTTCCACCGGCTGAGAATAGTAAATATCTCTTTCTTTTCAGCGAAGTTCTTATCCCGAAACCCCTTGCTTTGAATGTATTTTATTATCAGTTGCTTCGACTTTGGTGTTCCTATCTGGCCGACCGCCCTGCATGCTGCGATACGTACCGCCTGATCCCTGTCATTGAGAGATTCTGTGATAACTGGCAGCAATGACTCTGTCCCCATCTCACCCAGGGCCCGCAGGGCCTCTTTTTTCACCCTGCTGTCATAATGGTCTGTCATATGAATTATGTGGTTCATTGCCGATTCATTTGCTATTTTTCTGAGTATGAATATGATATTTCTCACCACATACCATCGTTTGTCACTAAGACCTTTTGCAAGGAGATCGATATCCTTGGCTCCTTTATCGCTCAATATCTTAATGACGGTCCTTCGCGCCGATATCCTATTGAGTTCCCCAATGATTAATATAAAATGAGGAATTGAGGCGATCCTGATAAATGATGAAAACTCCTGTATCAAGTTGTCAGAAAATTCAATGCCCTTATCAATAACATCGCCAAAGAGCCTGATAAATGCTTCTGAATTTACATACTCGTCTGCAAGTAATGCATACTGTTTCACCTCATCACTGCTGCCGGTATCGCGGGAGATGTCTTTTACATGGTAAAGCAGTGTGTTCACAGCGCCCAGGTTAGCATTTAACATTGCATATTCCAGCGTCTGCTTCATACTGCTCGCTATTATTTCGTACTCATATTTCTCCTGTGCCATGCGCAGCATTTCAAAGAGCATATTGATAAGCATATCTGTCTTGTCAGGAGGATCGTTTTCTACCTCCTGAACAATACTCTGGATACTTTCATTTGTTAGGGGGAAGATATCCATATCTGACGTGCTCTCCAGCTTACTCGCCTGTTCATAAACAGCCATGATCGAACTGCTGTTTCCCGAAGCACGTTTGGCCTTTTCAGTGGCCTCGTGTTCAAACGAGCCGCTTTCAGAGAGACATGTTTCATCCACAACATAGGTAATGTGCTGGAAGTCCTTCTCCCACAACAGCGTTACGATGTCATCATCTATCACTTCTCTTTCATAGTCCATCGAAATAATCTGTAAAAAGCTGGTTATTTCTTCCCTCGTGATGTCCTGCAAGAATGACAGGAGTCTTAATCCATCTCTGAAAAAAAACAGGGCAAGACTTTCATCCCTGTTTCTGTTATGGTAAATGCTCTCATCATGAAACAGGATATCGTACTGATTAATCCTTAAATGTATGCTGCCCATTGCAAGAAGGGGGAATATTACCTGGCAGAACTCATCGATGACCTGCTCCTGCATGGGGTGAGACACAGGATACATCGGTATGTTTCTTCTTGCCTTTGCAAGTGCGGTAATGAATTGTGCCACTTTTTTCTTATCCGTTATTGCGCTGCCCTGCATTTCTGCCTGTGCCTCTTTCATGCTATTTCCATTGTGTATTCCCCGTTGTTCCGGGAGAAGTTGATATTGGCTTTATTGAGTATTCTGATAAAATTATCAACCAGAACCGGATTAAAGCTTTTTTCAGTATTTTTTTTCATTAACACAAGCACTTCATCTACTTCCCAGCTTCTCCGGTACGGCCTGTTACTTCTCATGGCGTCAAAAAAATCAGCAATGGCAACAATCTGACTGCATAGATGCTGTTCTTTTCTGACAATTCCTGCCTTGGGATATCCAGTCCCATCAAATTTCATATGGTGTTCCAGAGCAACAATGGGAGCCAGGGGAGTTAACCTCTCAATGGTTGTTAAATAGCGCGCGCCATACAGTGGATGCTGGGAGATCTCCTGAAACTCCGCCTCACTGAGGCTCCCCTCCTTTTCAAGTATGTCCTTCGAAATGAACAGTTTTCCCGCATCATGGAGCAGAGCAGCCAACCCTATATCATAGAGCAATATCTCATTCAGACCGAGGAATTCCGCCTGTGCCATAGATAAAATTGCCACATTGGTTCCATGCGTATAGGTATATTCGCTGAATGACTTTATCGGACTGAGCAGTTTCAGGAGATTTGCTTCTTTTTTAAATGCGACAATATAGTTCATCACGACCTCTTCAAGTCCTGCAATATGAAGCTTTTTAAAAGAGGTCATTGACTTGTATGTTGCTTTGAACTTCTCTACCTGTGCCGAATTAAATGAAATCAAGTTGCTCAAGTCAACTGTTTCATCTATTGCCAGGCCTTTCATCTTTATATCAACAACACCGCTTTTAATATGAGGATATGATTTGCATGGTTTATCATTATCTGAGAAGTCGATAATAAGGTGCTTGAGTTCTGAATGCGTCACTCCCTGCATAAAATCAATACGGGTTATCTTTTTCCTTTTCATCCGCTTGATTAAATTGAGCCCGTGGGTTCCCGGGTTTTTGACTGGATTCTTGTTAATAACAAGGTCTCCCGCAATTGTCATTATTTCAAACCGTTCATCCATGACATCATTAAGGATCTTATACGCTTGTTTTACAAACTCGTCGAGAGACTCATGGTTCCTGGAATATAACGAGCAGTTTGAAACCGCAACCATTAACATATGGATAAACTGTTTAATCTGATCCATTGCATATATCTTGCTGACAATCCCTTATCACACAATATCCTTTATTTCATTTTGACTGTAATTGCTCAGTGTAGCGAAAATCTCGGCCTTGAGACTATTGAACGCCTTTTTAAATAAAATACTCTTACTGCCCATAATTTCTCCGAGGGGGTCTAAGGCCCGGTGATCACCAATCATCCCAAGGGCCCTGACAACAGGTATCTTGTCCTTGTAGTCGATACTGGTGAGTGCCTTCTTTTTCAGCAGGCTTATCAGCTCCGGGACAGCCTCTGTAATTTTATAGCTTCCTGCAAGGACAACAGCACTATTCACTGTTTCCCGGGTATTCCCCATCAAGTGTTTTCTCAAAGCTTCAACAGCATGCACATTGTCCCCTGCCTTCAAAAGACATTTTATGGCCTGTAAACTGACTTTAGGATTCTTATTCAGACAAAATGGCTTTATGTGATTGAAGGCTTCTGTATTACCGCATTCTTCCAATATCACTAACATGTTTCTTTGCACAAACCATTGTGAATCATCGAGCCGTTTGAGTGTCTCTGGTACGGCATGCTCCCCAAAACGCGTTATCAGACTGATAAGAAACCTTCTTGTTGTTGCTGACTGTTCATCAATAAGGGCATCCATAAATGGAGAGACAATCTCCAACCCATAATAGTCAATGAGCTGATATACGTCCTCTTTCATGGACCGGCCCATGATGGTAAATGAATCAACAACTCCGGCGATAAATTGAGGTGAATGAACATATTCGGCAGCAACTCTGTTTATGCCGGGGAGTGTGTCCTGATCAATATTTTCCCTCACGGTCTTTAATATTTTCAAAACACGCTGATATTGGCCTGTTTCCAGAAATTTCTCTATCTGCTCTTTTAACAGACGCATAAAGATGTCATCTTCATCCTTTGAAATAATATCCGGCATTTCTGTAGAAATGAGATATAAAAGGGTTTCATTGCTGGTGTTTTCAATATATTCGTCACTGAACTCATGAAGTTGTACATCTGCTTTTTTTTGCGATTCCAGGTCCAGAAGTTTTTGTATTTCCTTTTGATACGTGCTTGATACATATTTCTCAAAACCGCCGTCACTCAGCAGGTTCATGATGTCAGTAGAGAGTACAATGTCGTCCGCTATATGAGCATCATCCAGTGTATTGCTCTTGTAATCCTGCTGTTCAAGTTTTGAAAATTTATCGAGGAGGTTTCTTAATGTTTCGGGAATTGCCACCTTCTGTTTATTAATTGTTTTCAATATGTTCAGGGCCTCTTCACCCGAAATATCTTCAAGTGCGTTCTCAGCATCATCAATATCAACCGCAACCTCTCTTAATGCCGTCGTAAGAAACTGCTTTTTCAGTTCAGGCCTGAGACTGTTTATGAAATCCATAATTTTTCTCAGGTCATTTCCTGACAGGGCCCGGTCAGAAGAGCTTCTCATATAAGCAGTAATTGCCCTGTCATACGACTCTTCTTTGACGGTCTCAATGTCGGTCCTGTTTAAAAGACCGGCAAGTTTTTCAGGGGAAATGTCCCTTACCCGGGAGGTTTCATCTCCTGTTTGCAGCCTTCCCTCCTTCATACCTGAAACATAGCGTTCCCATATAAGATCTTCAGACTGGCTGTAATCAGTACCGCCGTCATCAAAAGCAAACGCACCGTAGTCTATAAACCCCAGCGTGACATGGGGCAGTTCATACTTGTTCAATCTGTCCATGAGCGTCTCAGATGACGACTTGTCGTTCTCTACTATGTACCGGAGCAGATCATAGACCTCGTTTCTCGACAGGCCTGTCTGAAATGTGATAAATGCTATATTCAGGTCCGTGAGACACAGTGCAAAGTCCCTGAACACGGGATGGGCCTTGTCGAGGTAATAGTCATCAACAATAAGAGTGTCCTTAGCCACAGAAAGCGTGATTTCATTCCTCAGTTCAAACAGTTCGACGAAACACTCATAGGACTTGCTGAGAGATTTCTCAACAATAGGGTGTTCTTTGGGATAAATTGAAACATTTCGGCGTGCAATGTTTAACTCATGAATAGACTCACTCAGCAGCCGGGCATCAAGAGGCAGTTTTTCGTTAATCTCGGTCATATCACTTCATCTTCCTGAATACAATAAGCTGTAAAGCGACACCATCTAATATGCAACTCATTATTTTATAAAACAAAAGTTTACAATCTATTGTTGCTGCACATTGCCGCTCTCTTTATACACTATCGTATTTTATTCGGATGTTTGGCTGGAATACTTAACATCCGGGTGTCAGGCAGACTGGATATGCAGAACAATATAACTATTGATAAACAAGACTGATCGTCTCTGCTTATTATTTTACTCTATTTATTTAGTATAGACCCTATGGTGTTCATATTATGATATTATTCATATATATGTACATCAAACATCTGTGTAATATATTTACTTATAACTTTATGAGGTTATTTCTATGAAAAACTACCTGACTATTATTGCTGCAGTATTGATTTTATGTACATGGCTAGCAGGACTTACTGTTGTTGAAGGTTCGTGGTGGGACAAGGGACTTAATATATTTAAAAGTATCAGCAGTGCTCCTTCAGATAACACATCCACAGAACCCAGCCACAGTGAAATAGGAGATGCATTTAAGCAGGCACTTAAAATTGGGACTGAAAATGTAGTCAGCCGGCTCGGCAGCATAGATGGCTTTAATGCTGATCCATCTATTCACATCCCTTTACCGAAAAAATTAAATACGGTGAGAACGATGTTATCCAAAGTCGGGATGTCTCAACATGTTGATGACCTTGAGTTAAAGCTGAACCGTGCAGCCGAATCTGCGACTCCAAAAGCAAAAAAGCTTTTCATGCAGGCAATCTCTAACATGACCTTTGACGATGTCATGAATATCTATAAAGGCCCTGAAAACTCTGCAACAGAATATTTTAAAAGCAGCATGTCTCCCCCATTAGAAAAAGAAATGAAGCCTATCGTTGAAAACACCCTGTCAGAGGTAGGAGCAATGCAGGCATATGACAATGTTATCGGTAAATATAAAACGCTGCCATTTGTGCCGGATGTTAAATCAGACTTAACAGAACATGTTATCCAGAAAGGGATGGACGGCATCTTCTATTATATTGCAAAAGAAGAGGTCAGTATTCGAAAAGATCCGACAAAGCAGACTACAGCATTGTTAAAAAAAGTTTTCGGTGTTAAATAACAATATATTGATCCCCATATGATATGCATGCTAACTGACAATCTGTCTTCACGGTTGCTTCACTACCTGCTGCTTTACAAACCTCTGTACACAAGATATTGAGTGAAAGAACATACTTATTCTATAATCATATGCCTGATCCGGTTTGTTAGCGTTCACAATAATCGTTTATCAAGGATATATGAGCACGAGCATTGAACATGAACATTCTTCAGAGCTTTGAAGGTTATTCACAAAGTTTAATTCTTATCATTAGTGAACTCGCGCTGACTGTTCTTCTCTTTGTTCTTGCGGGCTTCATTGTGCGACTTTTGTTTGGCCGGCTCACCTCCCTTCCTTTTTTGCAGAAATATCTTGACGGCTCTGAAAAAGTCAGAAAAAGGATCAAGTTTTTTCTGATTGTATTGTGCATACTCACGTGCCTGATACTTCTCGGGTATAACGGGTATCTGCTCTACAAAAGAATCGATGTGTATCAGCATACCATGCTTCTCCTTAACAGAATTCCTCCTGGTTTCTGGTGGCAATTAACTGCCCGCATTGCCAAAGTTATCGGTCTTGCCGTCCTTGCTCATTATGCTATCAGAATGCTGCATAGGCTGGTGATGAAACTGAAGGAGCGGAGCAAATCATATGAACATCTTAAATCAAATGATGAAAGTATTGATAATTTTTTTTCACGCCTGTGCAGACTTATCAAAATCAGTATCTGGCTGATAGTGCTGCTCTATGCCGGCCATGCTTTATATTTTCCGCAGGCGCTTATGGACATTCTTTTTATTGTCTTAAAGATTTATCTGATCATATCAATCGGAATGCTGGTGGTTGAAGCTGCAACTGCGGTCGTAGTCAGCTTTGAGGCCCTGAGCAAGAAGTACTGGTACCGGGAAAATTATAAAGACTGGTACGACCGCCTGAGCGGCCTCATGCCTCTGTTTCGGCGTTGCCTGGAATATATTATCTACGTCTGGGTCGCCTCACTGGTGATCATGCAGCTCACGTTAGTATCGCAATTTGCTTCGTTTGCTCCGGCTTTGGTCCAGATTATAGGCATATTCTTTATTGCCCGTGTGGTTGTTGAGATCGTTAATCTCCTTGTTGACAAGTACATGCTGGGCTCCGGTGATAATGATGAAAGCCATAAACAGCAAAGTCTGACATTAATACCAATCATTAAATCCCTTCTGCAATACGGAATATACTTCATTGCTTTTGTGCTGGCACTGCGGGCGCTGAACATTAATCCCCTCCCGCTTCTGGCCGGTGCCGGAATCCTGGGAATTGTTATCGGCATGGGAGCCCAGCCGCTCATTAACGATATAGTAGCCGGATTTTTTATTCTTTTTGAGGGCCTCTTTCTGGTAGAAGATTACATCGAAACCGCTTCAGCCAGGGGAATAGTTGAGGCCATTCATCTCCGTACCTCCAGAATCAGGGACCCCAACGGACAACTGCACATTCTCAGAAACGGCCAGATTGATTCGGTGGTCAATTACTCAAAGGAGTATACATATGCTGTTGTTGAAGTTGGTGTTGCATATGATTCAGATCTGGATCATGTATTCAGGGTGCTGGATACTGTCGGTCAGCAGCTGAAGGAGAAAAACCAGTATGTCCTGGAACCTCTGGAAGTCAGGGGACTTAAGGAGTTTGGTGAATCCGAACTGTTGATAAGGACCCTGACCAAGGTGCGGCCGGGTTGTCATTTGCGGGTTGCTTTTGAGCTGCGTGAAATGATCAAAAAGGCCTTTGACAGTGAAGGGATAGAAATCCCATTTGCACGGCGTGTCGTTATCATGAAAAAGGATAAGGATAAAGAACCATAGGGAACAACATACCGGGGTTCAACCACAATACGCTGTTAATGCATCATCAATTAATCGGAAAAACCGAGCCTGAAGCGGCCTACTGGACTTCACCCGGGGGCATGGACTCGATTTTACTGATGAGACCTTTAATGGTTTCTTTCTCAGTCGCGACACCTTTCTCGTCGGCCATTTTATTCACTTCCTTTAAATAATGCTGTAATGAATTCATTACAGCAACCGCCTCAAGATTCGTTAATTTCAAATGCATCGTGATGATCTCCTTTCTTCTAAAAAAGTATGCCCTTATGAGAGCCTGATTGCATCATTTATGCATTAAACCAAGGGTATATGATAGCCATGTATCATTTATATCACTCATTCAGGCTCCTGTCAACTGAATTCGGGAAGGGTCTGCATGACCTCACAATACCCCCAGAACCTCATCTGCATGACCATCAACGTTCACCTTGCGATATATCCTGATAATCGTACCTGTTACATCAATAACAAATGTGCTCCTCTCGATCCCCATTACTTTTTTACCATACATGTTTTTTTCTTTCAGAACATCATAGAGCCTGCATACTGTTTCATCTTCATCAGACAGGAGAGTAAACTGAATCCCCTGTTTTTCCCTGAATTTCAGATGAGATTTTATACTGTCCCTGCTTACCCCTGCCACAAGTGCATTTTTCTTTTTAAAACTCCTGAGCCTTGAACCAAAGCCCTCTGCCTCTTTTATTCAGCCCGTGGTATTGTCTCTGGGATAGAAGTATAAAACAATGTTCTTCCCCCTGTGTTTACTCAGTTTAAAATCACTCCCATCATCTGCCGGCAGCATAAAATCCGGCGCTTTTTTGCCTTCTTTCAGCATAACTCCTCCTTTTTATAAAAAATTTTATAAGCGATCAATGACCTGATATAATACGTATATATGGCAAGGAATATTTATATTTTATTTCCCGTCCTCTTCATATATAATAATCAAAGCATTATTCTGGAGCAACAGTGTATATTGAATTGATATTATCATTATGATCGGAGGCTGCTGATGCTGGATGAAAGAAGGAGTTTCAAGAGATTCGATATTCCGCTCGACGTTGAATTTAAAATTTCCAAGTCATCAGATACATACTTCATGGGCAAGACTATCAATTTTTCCCGCACCGGTTTATGCCTTGAATCAAAAACCATGGCACCGGACATTCATGAGGTAACAGAAATCAAAATTAAGCTTCCTGAAAAAGATACATTTACTACCGCTGTCTGCGATGTGGCGTGGCAGAGAAGGGCAGATGATATGTGCATGATGGGCATTAAACTCATGGCCATGGACAAAGAGGCAAAGGACGAGATCCTTCAGTATGCATATGACCTGTGGATGAAAAAAATGCGCAGTTGAACAATATGTCTCCCTGAAACTGAACTACTGCCCATTCTTTTAGTTGTATGTATATAAGAACGATTATTCAAGCTGGGACTTCAGGTCGGTAAATGCCTTTTTTAACGCATCAAATTCATGTCTCAGCGCTGCCAGTTCATCTTCCAGGTTCCGGATTCTTACATTTTCAGCACGCACCATAACGGTAGCTGACTCGTCACCACCCGGCTGGTCCTCTTCCTGGATTGCGGGTTCACCGGAGAAAAGATGCATATAACGTCTTTCTTTCTGCCCTGCCCTGCGTGGCAGCCTGATGACTTCAGGTTCATCCCCCTCTGTAAGGCCTGTCAGGATTTTCTCAACTTCATCAAGACCCTGAAATGTATTCATCCTTTCTGCCCTGCTCCTTATCTCCCCTCCTGTCTGCGGGCCTCGAAGCATGAGTTCACATAATACAGCCGTCTGGCTGCGGGACAGATCAAATTTACTCATAAACAGATGCTGGTATTTGGGTACCCTGCTGTCTGCCTTAAGCACCTTTTCTGATAATCCTTTTTTTCTGAGGTCATCCAGTGCTCTTACTACCGTGGTTTCTTCGAGAGACATGACAGGATTGCGGTTGGACTTCTGATTGCACGCGTTTTTTAGAGCATTTAATGTCAATGGATAATAGTCAGGAGTAGTAAATTCCTTTTCAATGAGACACCCCAGGACCCTGACCTCTACTTCATTGAGTAATATATTCATTAAAAGCGACCTCTCACCTGACATCCTGTAATTAGCATATATTTTATCATGTACCATGAAATAAATAATACGGATCTCAAGCATTCCTGACTTTCAATATCGACCCCTCATGAAGACATTCCGGATAAAATAATTATTCTTGACATATTATTATGCATATGCAAGTATATACTACTCTTCGTTCCGGGAGAGGGCTGATAAACCTATTTCTTTTACATTATTCGCATGCCAGAACTTTCAAAAGAAGAAATTCAGGCTCAGTTACATAAGTTGGGCATCCATTCCAGTTCTGAACTGAGAACCTACGCCAAAGAATATGAAGCGTACTCTTCCCTTCAACATCCGATCGCGAACACTCCCGGGGAAAACCGGAAAACTCTGGACATTAATCAACAGGACCAGTACCTTACGGCAAGAAAATTTGCACGAACATGCAGGTCATTGTTTCCTGTTTTAAGTAATTTCTTAACCCTGTCAAGGGTACGAACATATAAAAAATAAACAGGCCGCTTATGCTGACGGCTTATAAACGTGTTCTGAATTGCTGGTTTGTAACCTCATAATTATGTAACATAAGAGTTAATAACCCTGAAAACCACAGGAACCCATGCAAAGAAGAGCCTTTGAAAGAGTGCCTGCAAATATCAAGGTTACATTCTTCTGTTGCGAAAGTCATTACAACGGCACCATCGTGAACCTGTCAGAACAGGGTATGTACATCAGCACAGATGAAATGAGGTTCCCCTTTGATTACGAGATCGATATCATTATCCCTCGACAGGCTGAGATATTAAGAGTCCCTGTGACGGTCAGGAGAATAACAAAATCATCAGATTTGTATGATGGTATGGGAGTTGAGGTACGCGACCCTTCACGCCAATACATTGATTTTGTTCATTATTGCAGGAACTGCTGAATCTTTACTGGTAAATATCTGCTATTACGTAGATTCTATGTATAAGTCATACGTTAAGCCGTCATTCCCGCATTCCTTAGGCGGGAATCCAGTGTTTTTAATGAGTTCTGGATGCCCGACTACAAACTTCGGGCATGACAAAATAAAAATAGCAGTTTATACACAGGCTCTAATTACCGTCTATTGCGGAATGTCAAAGGTGAGATGCTTCTACCGGCTTGCTGCTCTTCTGTAATTTCTCCCGATGAATGTCTATCACTACTTTGAGGCGCTTTATGTCAGCATCCATATCTTTGAGAAACTGGATCATATATTCCTTGTCCTGTCCTTTTTTCTCCATGACTTTCTCAATTGAGCTTATATCAGAATGATATGACCTGAATCTCTCCATTAATCTCTGGCGAAGGTACTCAGCAGTAGCATCAACAAGTCTGGAAATATACTGAAACTTGAAATTTTCACGATAATTTTCAAAATGAAATACAATCGACTTTTCGGTCTCTTTTTTGATAAGGTCGAATCCATCTGTCAGGGCTCTCATCTGTTCTTCCATCTCATGCTTAACCGGTTTCTTTAATACTTTTTTGAATAGCTTTGTCACTGAATACAGACCCAGTCGCACAAGGGCCTCGGTCCTGATTTTTGCCGAGTATTGCAACGTGGCTGATGAAGAAGGAAGCTTTATGCCTGCAATTCTCTTTATTGAATCCATATCCATCATGCTCTGCCTGAAAAGGGACAATTTTTCTTCATCGAGATCTGAATTGGTCAGCGAAGATTTTAAGTCATCCATGTCTCCTGATGCCATTTCCTGAAAAGACCTTGATACAGATTCAAAGGTTTTCCTTACCCTGCCTTCTGATTTCCCGGCAAAACTCGCAAGTTCAGGATTAATTGTCCTGGTCATGAACGTATCAATAGACTGTTTAAATTCCTGGAATACGTGATACAGCGTGTTGGAAAATCCCACAGCATCAAGTTTATCAAGATACTTTTCAGCTGAAATTTCATATTTTTCAACAAAGGTCCGTGTCTGTCCAAGCACGCCTTCAACAGGAAGATTGAAAAAACGGTCGGCGCCTGCCTTTAATTCTTTCATCAAGTCCTCTATGGCACCATCGATAGTGTTTTTTATCAACGATTTCAGCTGGTCCATACGCTCCTGATGACGTTCCATCTTCATAATGGTTTTGGATGAGCTG
>CAMYJJ010000042.1 GCA_947258735.1 Thermodesulfovibrionia bacterium
AGATTGCTGGTAGCTTATAAAAAGGAGAAGTTAAAACAACATAAAGCTTCTCTAATGAGGAACTGTTGTGCTTGACATGTGCTCTCTATATGGGAGACTGATTTATCAAGAATCTTCGGGCAGGGTAACAGTTATTTATAAGTGGGGATCAGTGAGTCATTACTGATGAAATGCGGTGAATATATCCAGGACCCTCCCAGCAACCTCCCAGCAACCCCATATCTGTTTACATTCTGTATACAATAAATTATTTGATAAAGGGCTGAGAGTTATTAATTTAATAATTTCAAGGGTTTAAAAAATGGTGCCGAAGGGGGGATTTGAACCCCCACAGGTTGCCCCACACGGCCCTCAACCGTGCGCGTCTACCAAGTTCCGCCACTTCGGCATTGATACATCAACATCTGAACAACGACAGTAATTATAAAACACGGAACGGGAACAAGACAAGTCTTTTAAAAAACCGTTTCAGCCGCTTGAGCTGTTTGAGTCGTTTGTACGGTGCAAGCTGCTGAAACAGTTCAAGCCGTTGGAACCGTTTATAATTATTAACTGAGGATCGAGAACCTTACGAGGTTAAGAAGAACAGACGGAAACACCCCAAGGACGAGCACCATTACCGAGGTAAGTGTCAGGGCAAAGGTCATTGAAGGCGACTTTATAAGTATGACCGTCTCTTTCGGGTCATTCATATACATATACATGACCACCCGTAAATAGAAGAAAGCGGATATAACGCTGAACATGACCGCTGCGATTGCGAGGTATGTATGGCCTGCATTTATGGCCTCCATAATCACATAGAATTTACCAATAAACCCTGCTGTCGGTGGTATCCCTGTTAACGAGAACATGAACACCAGCATCAGTGCCGCTGCTGCAGGGTTACTCTTTGCAAGACCTTTATAGTCCTCAAGGTCTTCTCCCTTAAACCCCTCACTTCTGAGCATGATAACAATGGCAAAGGCCCCCATGTTCATAAACATGTAGATCATTAAATAATTGATACTGCTGGTCAGGCCGTCAATGGTGCCGGGAATAATGCCGAGCAGAATATATCCTGCATGGGCTACCGAACTGTACGCCAGCATTCGTTTAATATTTGTCTGCGCAAGGGCCAGTATACTTCCCACTGCCATGGTAAGAATGGACAGAGGGACCAGTATACCGCTCCACATCATATGCATCTCTCCAAAGGCATAAAACAGAACTCTTCCAAGAACGGCAAACCCTGCTGCCTTGGGTCCGACTGACATAAAAGCGGTGATCGATGTGGGAGCGCCTTCATATACATCAGGAGCCCACATATGAAACGGGACCAGCGCTACCTTAAAACCAAAAGCAACAATCAGGAATATTACCGCAAGATACATGATCGAATTGTCAGCGATGTTTAATGACGTCACCAGCCCGGCGATTTCCTGTATATTGGTTGTTCCGGTCATACCAAAGGTAAGGGAAATGCCATAGAGCAGAAAGGCCGATGAAAAGGCGCCAAGGAAGAAATACTTGAGTGCTGCCTCATTGGATTTCCGTTGTGTTCTCATCAGACCTGCAAGAATGTAGGTTGACAGCGCCATCAGCTCAAGACCCAGATACAGGACGATCAGGTCAGCTGCCGAGGCCATGATCATCATGCCCGCAGTGGCAAACATGAGGAGTGCATAGTATTCTCCACAAGAGGCCTTCTCTATCTTCATATATTTAGTTGAAATGCAGATCGTCAGGATGACATTGATATAGAAAATAATCTTGAAAAAATTTGCATACCCGTCAAGGGCAAACATGCTGGTGAATATGCTCTGGGTCTCATTGAAGCCATACAGCCGGTATGTCGCAAAGATGGCCACTATTGTACCTATGATTCCTACAATAGCAATGGCCTCTTTTTTCTTCACCACAAGATCAAGCAGGAGCAGAATCAGACCCGTACATATCATGGTGATTTCTGCAGTAAGCGGCCTTACATCCAATAAGCTCAGGCTGGCTCCAATATCCATTAAAAAAGCTCCATTATGTTTTTTACCAGCATGTTTTCATACTCAGCATATGAGGTGGTCATGTTCAGATTTCCTATAAGGTTCTCGACTGAGGAATGCATGTAACTGAGAAAGGTATCAGGATGCACGCCGATCCAGAATATACATATGATTAATGGAAGCAGGGTAATCACTTCCCGGAACCCGATGTCAGAAACAGGATGGGCGCCCGCTGCCTCGTAGTCAGGTTTGGCGTCCTGAAAAAAGATCCTCTGGTACAGCCAGAGCATATAGCCTGCGCCGAGTATAATGCCGGTTGCCGCAAGAACACCCCATATCATCTTTGCCTTGAATGCCCCGAATATGATCAGGAACTCACCTATGAACCCGTTTGTTCCGGGCAGTCCGACAGATGCAAAGGTAAGGATGATAAAAAATCCTGCATACCACGGAACGAGTTTGGCAAATCCGCCGTAGTCAGCTATGACCCTTGTATGGGTACGTTCATAAATCATCCCTATCATAAGAAACATGGCGCCCGTGATAATCCCGTGGTTTAACATCTGAAGAATGCCTCCCTCAACCCCCTGGGTGTTCAGGGCAAACAGTCCGAGCGTAACAAATCCCATATGGCTTACACTTGAATACGCGATGAGACGTTTAAAGTCCTTCTGGGCAAAACAGACCAGCGCGCCATAGATAATTGCTATGATAGAAAGTATGAGTATGGGTTTCACAAAAATCAGTGTTGCATCGGGAAGCATGGGGATCGAGAACCTCAAAAAACCATAGGCGCCCATCTTGATCAGCACCCCGGCAAGAATCACACTTCCTGCTGTAGGGGCCTCTGTGTGCGCATCCGGCAGCCATGTATGCACCGGGAACATCGGCACCTTTACCGCAAAAGCGGCAAAGAAAGCCAGAAACAGCCAGAACTGCATTTTTACCGGATACTGGATTGAGCTCAGGGCAAGTATATCAAGTGTTCTGCCTCCATAAAAGTAAAGTACTATGATGCCGACCAGCATCAGCACACTGCCGATCAGAGTATAGAGAAAGAACTTGATGGAAGCGTAGACCCTGTTCGCTCCACCCCACACTCCTATCAGGAGAAACATCGGGATAAGCATGGCCTCCCAGAAAATATAAAAAAGGAAGAAATCGAGAGAAACGAACACGCCCAGCATCCCTGCCTCCATGGTGAGAATGGCCATATAAAACTCTTTGGTCCTGGTCTCTATCGCTTTCCATGAAACGAGAACACAGAGAATACTTAACAGTGTGGTGAGAAACAGAAACAGAATACTTATTCCGTCTATCCCGACAAAATATTTGATGCCCCAGGCCGGGATCCACTCATGCATCTCAACGAACTGCATTTTATGCGTGCTCTTATCAAAATTGCCCAGTAAAGGCAGGGATATAATAAATGTGGCAACCGTAACAAGCAGGGCCGTCCATCTGACAACATGAGCATTCCTCATAAACAGCAGGAGCAGCGCCCCTATTAATGGAAGGAACACCGACCATGTGAGAATCGGATAACTGAGTTGATTAAATATTACATGCTCCATATATTACCTTCCGAACATCATGTACCCGATGATACATAATGCTCCGAGCGCCATGACCAGTCCGTAATTGGCAAGAAGCCCTGTCTGGACAGTCCTGAATTTTCTGCTGAAGATGCCAATGAGATTGGGCAGTCCGTTCACAATCCCTTCAATTATATAGGTGTCAAATCCAAGAATGATTTTATCAGAGGCCCTAAGCACCGGCTGGATAATAGTCTTGCTGTACAGTTCATCAATATAGTATTTATTAAAAAGTAATGTATGAATCGGTTTAAACATGGAGCCGATCTTCTGCGGCAGGTCCGTCTTTTTAAGATACATAATGTATGCAACAAGCCATCCTGCAAGTGCGACCATAATCGATGTAGCGATCACAAAATACTCCTGCGCATGAGTGCCATGTCCTTTGGAATGACCGAGAACAGGCGCAAGAAACTCACCTATTCTATCGCCATGCTCCACAAAGAGCGGCGGGATACCCACATACCCGGCAAAAATAGCGCCGAAGGCAAGAAACATAAGAGGCACGGTAATAACCTTGGGAGACTCATGAAGATGGTCCTCCTGACCTTCCCCTCCTCTATATGACCCATGAAATGTAAGATAGATAAGCCTCCATGAATAAAAAGCTGTCAGCAGGGCTGCAACAGTACCGAGCAGCCAGAGGAATCTTCCCAGGTCTCCGCCGAGGTAAGCCCTCCAGAGAATCTCGTCCTTGCTGAAAAACCCTGACAGAAATGGAATACCGGTAATGCTTAATGTTGCAATAAAAAATACCTTATAGGTAACAGGCATATATTTTCTTAGCCCGCCCATCTTCTGCATATTCTGTTCATCATCGTGCTTTGCATGATGCAGGGCATGAATCACACTTCCTGAACCAAGAAAGAGCAGTGCCTTGAAATAGGCATGTGTATACAGATGGAATATCCCGGCTGAATAAGCACCAACACCAAGGGCAAGGAACATATACCCGAGCTGGCTGACTGTTGAGTATGCAATAACACGTTTAATGTCATTCTGCACAAGGGCAATGGTCGCGGCAAATATGGCTGTTACACCCCCGACTATTGCCACGGTGTTCATGGCTATTTCAGACATGTTAAAAAGAGGATTGCACCGGGCAACCATAAACACACCTGCCGTTACCATGGTCGCAGCATGGATCAGGGCAGACACAGGTGTGGGGCCTTCCATGGCATCAGGCAGCCAGACATGGAGAGGTATCTGGGCCGATTTGCCAACTGCGCCGCAGAAAAGGAGAAGACATATTAACGTCGCAAGGTCCACTTCATATCCGAACAGATCAATCGTCTGCCCTAACAAACTTCCGGCCTGACCAAATACCTGCATATACTCAAGGCTACCGAAAGTAAGGAAAATAAGGATTACGCCAAGTCCGAAGCCAAAGTCACCGAACCTGTTGACGATAAAGGCCTTCTTTCCGGCGTCGCCGGCTGATTTCTTATGGAACCAGAACCCGATAAGAAAATAAGAACAGAGACCGACCGCTTCCCATCCAAAATACATAAGCAGGAAGTTATTGGCCATCACAAGGATCAGCATTGAAAATACAAAGAGACTCAGATAGGCAAAGAAACGGTAATACCCGCCGTCACCATGCATATACCCGATTGAATAAATAAATATGAGTGTGCTGATTGAAGTGACAACGATCAACATAATTGCGGACAACTGGTCAATAAGAAAGCCCACGGTAACATGAAAATCACCTGACGTAATCCAGCTGTAAAAATTGATGTTTATAACATTGCCTGCCTGAACATCCATAAACGCACTAAGGGCCAGAATAAAGGAACCGGCAACTGCAGGCACAGCAACCCAGTGTGCCTTGTCTTTAATATAATTGCGTCCAAACACAATATTTATGACAAACGCAATAAACGGCAGTAAAGGAATCAGCGCATATTTCATGATTTTTTATAGTTATTGCAACATAAATTTAATAATTCATCATTCCTCTGGCAAAAGAAATCCAGCGATTCCCCTTTTTTCTGGATTCCCGCCTTCGCGGGAATGACAATCTTGTTTTTTTGTCTGTAATCTTTCATCTTTGATCTTTGCTCTGCTTTACTATCCCTTTAACAAATTAATCTCATCAACCTTAATGGTCGGATTATTCCTGTAATAGGCAATCAGTATTGCCAGACCGATCGCTGCTTCTGCAGCCGCTACAGTAATCACAAAAAAGACCAGAATCTGTCCTCTCATTACCTGCAGGTAATGGCTGAAAGCCGCAAGACTGATATTGACTGAATTAAGCATCAGTTCAATCGAAATAAACATGATAATCAGGTTGCGCCTGGCAAGAAAGCCAAACACCCCAATGCTGAATATCACAGCGCTCAGAATTATGTACCAGCTTAAAGGAACCATTTAATCTCCAATTTTTAATAACCGTTCAAACCGCTTGAACCGTTTTTACTTTACTCTATCCTCTTCTTCGCCAGAACCACCGCTCCGATGAGGGCCACCAGAAGTATCAGTGACGCAATCTCAAAGGGCAGCAGATATTTTGTGTATAAAACCTTTCCTATGGTCATCATGCTGCCTTCAGCCCTGATCGCCTCTATTGAATATTCACCCAGTGGCGGCATGACCGTTATTTTTCCGACTATCATGCCCAGGAATATCGCGAATACAATTGCAATTCCGGCGCTTATGGGCCACTGGCCCTGGTATTTGTCTGCTGTTTCTTCCTGCTTCAGGTTAAGAAGCATGATGACAAACAGAAACAGCACAAGAATGGCCCCGGCATAAATAATAATCTGTATTGCTGCTAGGAATTCTGCATTTAAAAAAAGGTACAGAGCTGCTATATGAATAAAAAGAACCAGCATCCAGAGCACGCTGTGGACCGGGTTTCTCCTGGTCACAACCAGCAATGACAGCACGGTCATGGAAATCGCAAAATATCCAAAAAAAATCTGGGGAACGCTCATTTCTCCACTTTCTCCACAGTCTCCCCTTCTATTTTTTTTGCAAAATCACGTGACCTGGGCCGCCAGAAATTCTTGATATAGTCCATCCCTTTTTTTCCCGGCATATATTTGTCCCAGTTTTCAAGGAGCATCTCCTTTGTATAGTAGAACTCCTCTCTTGTGTAACCTGAATATTCAAAATGGTCTGTTAACACCAGCGCTGCATACGGACATGCCTCAACGCATAACGCACAATAGACGCACCTGAGTACTTCCACTTCATACCTGTCCACAATCTTCTCATGCTTCTCCCCTTCACTGGTATAGATATGAATACACTGGGACGGACACATGGCAGCGCACAGTCCGCAGCCGACGCATCTTTCCTTGCCTGTCTCCGCGTCTCTCACGAGAGCGTGAAGACCTCTCGCACCCGGAACAGGCTCTCTCTTCTCTGTCGGATATTGCCTGGTTATGGAAGGAGAAAATAAGTGCTTGACCGTAAGGGCAAGCCCTTTCAGTATCTCGACAAAAAATATTTTTTTAACCAGTTCCGATACAGTCATTTTTTATTAATTTCTACTTTATACATAAATTGAGCGATTCTTTAGTTGTGCCGTCATTCCCGCGGTATTTTGGGCAGGAATCCAGCCCTTCTGTTTTCTGGATTCCCGTTTTCACGGGAATGACACACTTTATCACTTGGCTCATGATTGAACATTTTACCGTTTATTTAATATTCCAATTGTTCCTGATAATTTCGCCATAATACATTGCTCAATTTAATTTATAGTACCCTTAATAATCCGGTAATAATGATATTTAACAGAGCTAACGGAATAAAAAGCTTCCATCCCAGGCTCATAAGCTGGTCATACCTGTATCTTGGCAGGGTCGCCCTGACCCAGAAATAAAAGAATATAAACGCATACACTTTAATTACAAACCAGATAAGACCTGAGTATTCACCTAACAGGGGAAGTTCAGGCCCGTTCCAGCCTCCCATGAAACAGACAACCGCCAGACCTGACATAATGAACATTCCCGCATATTCAGCCATGAAGAACAATGCCCAGCGCATGCCGCTGTACTCGGTAGCAAAACCGGCCACCAGTTCTGTCTCAGCTTCAGGCAGATCAAAAGGCACCCTGTTTGTTTCTGCAAACGCTGATATGAGAAACACAAAAAACGCAATAAACTGCGGAATAACAAACCAGCTGTTTGACTGGGCATGGACAATATCCGAAAGATTGGCGCTTCCCGACATCATCATCACTCCTACAAGACTGAGTCCAAGGGATATCTCATAACTGATGACCTGCGCAGAAGACCTGAGCCCTCCAAGAAAAGAATATTTTGAATTTGAGGCCCAGCCGCCCAGTATGATGCTGAACGATCCTACTGATGATAATGCAAGAATATACAAAATGCCGATATTAAGATTTGCAATCGAAAAGTTCTTCCATAAAGGCATAACGGCTATGGTAGACACACCTGCTATTACACCGATAATCGGCGCCAGGAAAAAAATCGGCTTGTCAGCACGGGCCGGGATAATGTCCTCTTTAAAGAAAAGCTTCAGGGCATCTGCTATTGGCTGGAGAATGCCATGCCAGCCCACTCTCATCGGCCCCATTCTGGACTGCATATGGGCTATGACCTTGCGTTCAAAATACTGGACATAGAGCAGGTGAATCATGAATATGGTCACGATCACAATAATTTTGATAAACATCAATAATACTTCCATAATATCCTGTTAGTGCTCCTGCATTTTTTCTATCGTGACTTCACAACCTTCTATCCCCGGTGCCTTGGTTATGCGGTCCATTGTATATTTCATTAGCCTATACACCCCGTTGTCACGAAAGTTATTGCTGAATAATACCCTGTTGTCCTTGATAGCATCATCTATATATACAGGCGCTTCTCCGCTGCCGAGAGATGTCCGGAACCGGACCCTCTCCCCTCCTGTCAGTCCGAGCCTGTCTGCTGTTTCTCTGCTTATCTTCAGTTCAGGCACCGGACTAATCCTGTTAAGAGAAGGAGACCTTCGTGAAAGTGTTCCTGAGTGAAACAGCGGCTTATCCGGAGCAAGGTAGAAGTCTGCATTATATTCGCCTTTAGAATCGGTTACAGGAGGGATCTCATTTATTTTGCCCCTCAACGGTTCACCATGATATGGCCACAGGCAATGCCCCTTACTAATCTCCCTGTAGGTCAGGTCACGGTACAGCGGGGAGACCTCTGCAATTTCATCCATAACACCTGCTGAATCCGGGTAGCTCATTTGGTAGCCCATTTTACAGGAAATATCGGAAATAATCTTCCAGTCTTCCATACCGCGGGAAACCTGTACCGCCTTTCTCTGGAGCTGCACCCTTCTTTCAAGATTGGTATACGTCCCTTCTTTTTCTGTCCAGCCTTTTGACGGCAAAACAACATCTGCCATTTCAGCTGTTTCAGACAGGTACATGTCCTGTACTACCAGAAAGTCCAGCGCCTCCAGCGCCTCCCTGATAAAAGATCTGTAAGGAAGGTTGAAGACAGGATTATCACCCATAATATAGAGTGCTTTTATCTCCCTGTTTTTCATGCCTTCCATCATTTCCATCATGGTGAGGCCCTCTTCTACCGGAACATTCCCCTTCCAGGAATCTTCAAACTTGTGCCTGAAATCATGAATACTGACAGGCCTGCCTCCCGGAAGCATATCAGGAACACACCCTGCATCTATCAGTCCCTGCTCATTGGGCCTCTCTGAAAGAAGGTAAAGACGGGCCTCAAGAAGATAGGTAAGCCCGGCCACGGCAAAAATTGACCTGTGTCCGTCATTACGCTGGACCAGATCCGGGCCGAATACTATGGATACTGACGGGCTTTCAAGAAGAATCCCGATCATTTCATCAACACCTTTTATGTCAAATTTTCCCTTCAGTTTGTCAGAGAGCACTCTTATGCCGTTATCAACGTCCAGTTTCTCTCCCCTTACTCCTTTGCTCCTGAAAACAGACACAACAACATCCTCAAGCAGATCAGCCTCTTTAAAAACAGGAGCGTCTATCTGTAACGTACTGAACCTGTCCAGCCCTTTTGCATACCCCAGTGTTATTATCTTTGAACCTCTCATAGCTGCGTCTCTTATTGAAAGTCCCAGAACAGGGTTAATGGCCGTCGGATCTCCGCCGACAACCAGAATGGCATCAGAGTTTTTCAGGCCATCTATTATATTTGCTGTTATACCCTGGCCAAGCAGGTCCTCAAAGTATTTCTGGGCTGCTGCATACCCGATCCTGGACAGGGAATCAATATTATTGGAACCGCATGACATACGCATGAACTTCTGAAATATATAGTTATCCTCATTCGAACAGCGCGCAGAGGCTATTCCCCCGATTGCACTGCCCCCGTCCCTGTTTTTTATTTCTCCCAGTCGGGAAGCAACTATATC
Organism: Thermodesulfovibrionia bacterium; assembly: GCA_947258735.1. Next base: position 9,947 of record CAMYJJ010000042.1, read on the forward strand.
CAATGCCTCACTCCATGTGCTCTCCTCAAGTTTTCCATTCTTCCTGACAAGCGGAACAGTAAGCCTGTCATTACTTCCTATGAATTCATACCCGAACCTGCCCCTGACACAGAGAAGCCCTTTGTTAAGCCCTTTCCCGATTTTGGGCACCACCCTTTTTATGGAATCGTCCCTTACCTGGACGGAAAGTGAACATCCGACACCGCAGTAAGCACATATGGTCTCGACTTCGTCCTGAATCTGCCAGGGTCTGAAACTGTGCATATACAGACGGCTCAGAATGGCGCCGACAGGACATACGGTAAGACAGTTGCCGCAGTACTCACATGCAAATGATTCAGATGAAAAAGGGGCCATCTTGGTCCGGTTTCCCCTGCCAACCATGGATATTGCCGAGGCCCCCTGAATGTCCCTGCACATCCTTACACATCTTGTGCATACGACACACCTCTCCATATTGCGGGCAAGTATCACGTCTTGGTGGCTCTCCGGCACTTTCCTCTTGTCTTCCTTATACCTTCCCACCGTCGGTCCATACATATTGACCAGGTCCTGCAATTCACACTCTCCGGCCTTGTCACAATAGGGACAATCCAGAGGATGGTTTATCAGAAGAAATTCCAGGATGCTCTTTCTGACTGCTGAAATTTCCTCAGACTCTGTCCTCACGACCATACCGTCCGCTACCATCAGCTGACATGCGTTCTGCAGCTTTGGCATTCTTTCAACCTCAACCACACAGAGCCTGCACCCGCCATATGGTTTAAGCACTTCGTGATGGCACAATGTTGGAATCTTTATTCCGGCCTGTCTGGCCGCATTAAGCACTGACATAGGTCTATCGAGCTCAATCTCCCTGTCATTTATAATTAGCGATATCATATCATTATATTTTCCGTTGTCATATTAAATATACTAATGCTCTCTTAAGATATATTTTTTTCCCTGATCCGGTCTTCAAACTCATTTCTGAAATGTTGTATCATGGCCTTAACAACACCTGCTGCGCCGTCTCCGAGAGGACAGAATGTTCTGCCGGTCATGGTACCGGACACATACAGGAGAAGGTCTATGTCTCCGTCCCTTCCCTTTCCATTGTGTATGCGCTCAAGCACTTTCCTGAGCCAGTCAGTGCCCTCTCTGCAGGGAACGCATTTTCCGCAGGATTCATGCTCAAAAAACTTCATTGCCCTGTAGGCAACTTTCACCATGCTTACGGATTCGTCCATGACAATGACGGCCCCTGAACCAAGCATGCTCCCTGCTTCCTGCATCGATATAAAGTCCATTTTGCAGTCTATGCTTCCGGCCGGGAGCACAGGGGTGGAAATGCCTCCCGGAATTACCGCTTTTAATGTGCCATTATTTCTTATACCGCCGGCATACTCATATATTATTTCTTTTAGAGAAATTCCCATGGGCAGCTCATACACCCCCGGCTTATTGACCGATCCGCTGACGCAGAAAAGTTTGGGGCCCGGGCAGTCCTCACTCCCTATCTTTGAAAAATCATCTCCCCCGTTCTCAACAATATATGGAATATTGGAAAGGGTCTCAACATTATTGACAATGGTCGGCATGTCCCATGCACCCTGGTTTACTGGAAAGGGCGGCTTGCTCCGGGGTTGGCCCCTCTTGCCTTCGATCGATTCAATGAGCGCAGTTTCTTCGCCGCATATATACGCTCCTGCACCCTGGTATACAGAGATATCAAACTTTTTTCCCTTTCCAAGGATGTCATCGCCAAGATAGTTCCTGTCGCGGGCCTGGCTGATTGAGTTTTCCAGTATGTCCTTTGCTTCAGGATATTCGCCCCTGAGGTAGATATACCCATGCTCCGAACCGAGCGCAATGCCGGATATGATCATGCCCTCAATCAGGAGATGGGGGTTTTTCTCCAGAATGGGCCTGTCCTTAAACGTGCCGGGCTCTCCTTCATCGGCATTGCATATAAGATATTTGGGAAATTTTGGATCAGCTGAAGCAAAACGCCATTTCATGGCAGTGGGAAATCCGGCCCCGCCTCTCCCCTTAAGTCCGGATTTGCTGACCTCCTCAATAATGTCAGCAGGCTCAAGCTCAATCGCCTTTGTCAAACCTCGATACCCGCCCGCCTGCATATACGTATCAATATCTGCAGACTTCGGGTCGTCTATATTTTTTAATAAAATATTTTCCATAACATATCCCGTCACGCGTAACGCGTCACCGGTAACTACTTGTAGTTATTTAATATTTCCTCTATCGTCTTTTCCGTCAGGTTGTCATGAAAGTCAGTGTTTACCAGCATTGCCGGTGCAGTACCGCATGCGCCTATGCATTCCATTATTACCAGAGAGAACCGTCCATCCGGGGTCGTCTCATTGGGCTCCATACCATACCTTGATTTCAGAAAATCAACGAGGTCATCTGACCCGGCGATCATACATGAAATATTGGTGCAGATCTGAACAAGGTTTCGTCCTACAGGTTTGTGTTTGAACATTGAATAAAAGGAAGCGGTACCCCTTACCTTGGCTTCGGGCAGGTTCAGCACCTGTGCTACATGGTACATGGCTTCATTGCTGAGCCAGCCGAATTCACGCTGCGCTATATACAGGACAGGCAACAGGGCACTCTCTCTGTCCGGGTATCTGCCTTTTATTTTTTCTATCTCCTGTAATGCAGTATCGTTTAGCATAATTGAATATGTGCTGTTAGTTGTTTTTCAGGAATTGCAAAAAAACCAACAACGACAGTGCTTCTATCTGTCACAGAGTTTGGGTAAGGCTGCAACATGAACAAAAGACGGCGCCCTGATTCTCATACGGTAAGGCTTGCCTGAGCCGTCACTGACGATATAAAATCCGAGCTCCCCCTTCGGGACTTCAGTAGCTACATACATTTCACCATCAGGAGGTGTCTGCGGTCCTTTTGTGACCAGAACGAACTGGTGAATAAGGTGTTCCATATCAGAAAGGACCTTGTCCTTTGGCGGCAGGGTGAATTTCGGCGCGTCAGACATGATCGGACCTTCTGGTATTTTTTCTATACACTGCCTGATGATCGAGTTGGACTGACGGAACTCATCCATCCTGACACGGTACCGGTCATATACATCACCATTTTTGCCCGTTGCCACTTCCCAGTCCACTTTGTCATAGACACCATAGGGATTTGTTTTCCTGATGTCATAGGGTACTCCCGATCCTCTGAGGGTCGGGCCGCTGAGACCCAGGTTGATGGCCTCTTCCGCAGATATCACACCAATGCCCTTTGTCCTGCGAAGCCATATACGGTTTTTATCAATAAGTGTTTCATACTGTTCGACCCTGCCCGGAAATTCATCGGTAAACGCAAACACATCTTCCAGCCACTTTTCGTCCGCATCATTTTTCAGTCCTCCTATCCGCGGATAGGTGACCGTCAGGCGTGCACCGCACAGTCTTTCAAACAGATCAAGAATCTTTTCTCTCTCCCTGAAACAGTATAAGAATACTGTCATGGCCCCGACATCAAGAGCATGAGTTGCAAGCCACAGGAGGTGGTTCACAATTCTGGACATCTCTGAAACAATCGTCCTTATATACTGGGTTCTTTCCGTAAGTTCAATACCGAACACTCTTTCCACTGCTTCACAGTAACCGATGTTATTTGTCATCGATGAAATATAGTCGAGCCGGTCTGTCAGAGGAAGCACCTGCATGTAACTTCTATGCTCGGAAAGTTTTTCTATCCCCCTGTGAAGATACCCTACATAAGGAGTGCATTTATTTACTGTCTCGCCGTCCAGTTCCAGGACAAGCCTTAACACACCGTGGGTGGCAGGGTGCTGTGGACCCATGTTCAGGGACATCTCTTTTGTGGACATTCCGGGCTTTTTTTCGGATTGCAGTGCGACTGTTTCTTCAGTTTTATCCATAGCAGTACAATGTAAAAAAACTAAGTATACGGTTCAGCCTGCAGTCTGATCAGGCATTTATATTCCACTCTTTGTCATGTGAGTGAAGGTCCTTGAGTTCTTCAAACCCCTTGTATTCGCGGTCCCTCTGCCCCTTTAAAGGATAGTCTTTTCTCAGTGGAAAGCCTTCCCAGTCTTCCGGCATGAGAATACGCCTGAGATCAGGATGACCGTTGAAGACGATGCCATACATGTCACAGGCTTCCCTTTCATGCCAGTCTGCTCCTGCCCATATCGGAACAACACTGTCTATTGCAGGATCCTCTTCAGGCACCAATGCCTTAATAAAAAGCCTGTGATTATATTTTATTGAGTACAGGTTGTAAACGACTTCAAAACGCTCTTCCCTGTCTGGATAATCAGCACCGCAGAGATCAGCAAGAAAGTTCATATAAATGTCCGGCTCGCTGAACAGAAACCGGCATATATCAGAAATCCTTTCCCGCTTAACCGTGACAAAGACCTGGTCCCTGAACTCCTTAACCTGGACTATGTCACTGAAAAACTTGTCATTCAGTTTGCGTACTATCTCCAGGGGCTCCATCTGAAATACTCCTTCCTGATTTTTTCCTGAAGTTTCATTACCCCTTCCATAAGTGCCTCAGGCCTTGGCGGACAGCCCGGCACATATACATCAACAGGGAGAAAGCTGTCAGCTCCCTGAACCACCGCATATGTATCAAAAATCCCCCCTGAACACGCACAGCTTCCCATGGCCATGACGTAGCGCGGTTCCGGCATCTGGTCATAAACCCTTCTCACAACAGGGGCCATTTTTTTTGTTACGGTTCCGGCTAAAATAATGACATCAGACTGCCGGGGCGATGCCCTGAAAACCACTCCAAACCGGTCAAAATCATAATGGCTTGATCCTGTTGCCATCATTTCTATGGCGCAGCAGGCAAGCCCGAACGTCATCGGCCAGACAGAAGAGCTCCTGCCCCAGTTAACGAGTTTGTCAATAGAAGTAACAATGGTGTTGGCCCCCGGAATGATCTTTGTCCCCTCTTCAACCTGGACCAGATCCGGAATTCCTGATGTATCACCTGTACTGTTGTTTTCGTTTATTCCCACTCAAACGCCCCTTTCTTCCAGACATAGATATAACCGATAAGCAGAATGAATATGAACAGCATCATTTCTATAAATCCGAACCTGCCGAGTTTATCATACGCAACAGCCCACGGGTATAAAAAAACCGCTTCAACATCAAACACAACAAAGAGCATCGCAACGATATAAAATTTAACAGAGAATCTGTACCTCGGCTCACTGACTGGCGGATTGCCTGATTCATAAGGAGAGAGTTTCTGTGCATAAGGCCTTCTCGGTCTTGTAATGAGACCAAGCATAAGGGTTCCCAGCCCTATTAATGTGGCGATAAGAATAACAATCGCTACGGGGAAATAATCTGTTGGGATATATGAACCGGGCATAATATTAGTTTTTATACACGATAGCCAACCCCGCTGTCAATGCATATTAATATTACTTATTCATTGTTTTGCCATACTTATTATCCCATTTTCTTCTTTTAAAAAAAATTGCGGCCTTTTATAATACTCCTTGATGAAAAGAATCTTTCGCCATCCTGATCAGTCCATTGCAGCCAAGCTCATGATAGCTATAGGGCTGCTTATGATAATTGTTAGTTTTATTTTCTGGTATACCACCCTTCAAAAGCAGAAGAAGGACCTTATGTCCATAGCTGTCAAGTATGGCAACTCATTTATTGACTTCACGAAACAGACTACCCGCTTCAGTATGCTCCGGTTCCAGCGTGAAGAAACACAGAAAGCACTGGAGAACCTCAGCACCCCGGCAGGTGTTCAAAGGGTCAATATATATGACCACAGCGGCAGGATTTTTTTCTCATCTGATACGGACAGCCTCGGGCAATCTGTAACAGTATCATCCCTGGCATGCACCGGATGTCATATTGAGCCTGACAAGTCATCGCGCCTCCTACCATCCGAGAAAACATGGACGGTCTATGATAATGCACAGGGCAGTTCTATCATGAAGGTAATCGGAACAATTCCGAACAGTCCTGACTGTTACACTGCCGCATGCCACGTTCATAAACCGGAACAGCACATACTCGGGTTTATAGAAGCTGATTTATCATTGGGACTGATCGACGAGGCTCTTTTAAAACAGCGCCTTGCCCTGACAGCATATGTGATTTTATTTGTCCTGGTAATCTCCCTG
>CAMYJJ010000043.1 GCA_947258735.1 Thermodesulfovibrionia bacterium
GAACCTGTATCGCTTACAGTTGTTTCAGGCAGGGCCTCTGATGAGGAAGTGTGGATGAGAAGGGTGAAAGAGGCAGGGAAGTCATTTCATGTCTCTGACATAGAAGTAACCAGAATAACAAAATATAATCCATTCCTGCAGAAGCACTTTCAGGGACTGCCGGACATGTCCGCATCTCCTTTCTCAAGCAGTAATCTTCATCGGAAACGCAGCTAGCATAATTCATAGAAGCAAAAACATTTATATTGTTAAGTCCTAAAGCGATTCAACAGATTACTATTATTCATAGCCCCGGAAATAAAAGATCAAAGATAAAAATGACAGATGAAAAAGTAAATATGATATAAAAGCGTAAAAACTTTACGGATAGCTTTAATCATCAAAGACCCCTATGAGCAATAAGAACTATAAAGGTTACTGGATCCCGGTTCTGCATGCTCACCTGCCTTTTGTGAAACACCCTGAATTCGATTACTTTCTGGAGGAACAGTGGCTGTTTGAGGCCATCTCGGAATCATATGTTCCCCTGTTAATGAATCTAAAAAAACTGTTCGATGAAAATATTGATTTTCGGTTGACGCTCTCACTCAGCCCTCCGTTGCTGGAAATGCTGTCTGACGGTCATCTCATGGATAAATATATGAAGTATCTGAACAGGATGATAGAGCTTTCAAAAAAGGAGATCAAAAGGCTGAAAGGAGACAGAGAGACAGGGCCTCTTGCAGGGTTTTATAAAACGAGATATGAAAAGATAAAGAATTTTTATTCGGAGTATCTCAACGGTAATATAGTGGAAGGTTTCCGCTATTTTCAGCAGCTGGGTAAAATAGAAATCATAACAACCTGTGCAACGCATGGACTCCTCCCCCTGCTTAATGTCACACCGGGAACGGTCGAGGCCCAGGTGCGTATCGCGGTAGAGTCTCATCTGAGATATTTTGGAAAACTGCCTGCCGGTATCTGGCTGCCGGAGTGTGCCTACTACAAAGGACTTGACGGGCTTCTTGATGCATACGGCATCACATTCTTCTTTCTTGATTCCCACGGTCTTATGCACGGTTCTCCTGTTCCGCGTTACGGGGTATATGCGCCCGTGTATACAGAAAAGGGCGTTGCTGCATTTGGCAGGGACCTTCAGTCGTCAATGCAGGTGTGGAGCGCAGAAGAAGGCTACCCGGGAGATGTTTATTACCGTGATTTTTACAGGGACGCCGGGTTTGATCTTGACTTTGACTATATTAAACCGTACATAAGCCCTGACGGTAATCGGGTGTTTACAGGAATAAAGTACTACAGGATAACAGGGAGGGAGAATCATAAAGAACCGTATGATCCGGCTGCTGCAATGAACAGGGCAAAAGAACATGCCCGGGATTTCTGTGCTGCCAGAGCAGGACAGGTGCAGAACCTTTGTGCATACATGGACAGGCCGCCTGTGCTCGTGTCCCCTTATGATGCTGAATTATTTGGACACTGGTGGTTTGAAGGTCCTGACTTTCTCTATTATGTGTTTCATGAATTGTACAGTCAGAAGATTATCCAGGCACAGACACCTTCTGAGTACTTGAAGATGCACCCGCAGAACCAGGTCATCACGCCGTGTCCCACATCATGGGGTGATAAGGGATATTATGATGCATGGTTAAACAGGGAAAACGACTGGGTGTACAGACACCTTCACAACATGGCTTATAAAATGGAGAATATGGCCGGCAGATATTACGATGAAACAGATGAGATACATGTGAGATGTCTGAACCAGATGTCAAGGGAACTCCTCCTGGCGCAGAGCAGTGACTGGACCTTTCTTATTACGGCAAATACGGCAAAGGAATATTCAATGAACAGGCTTAAGGAACATATCGAGAACTTCAATACGCTTTACGACTATCTAGAATCAGGGAAGGTAGAATTAAAGGCCCTGGAAAGCATGGAACACAAAAACTCCATTTTCAGGGACATGGACTTCAGGGTTTTTTCCATCCAATAATTTCATCAGCAGCTGCAATTGCGAACAGAGTCAGCTGTCACCTCACCGCTCCCATGCAAGACCTGTCTTGGTTTTTCCTCCTAGTTTTCTCATGGAAGGGTTTTTTAACGCCTTTTTCCTGTCAGGCTTTTTTCTGACCGGTCGCAGGATTACGGCCCCGAGGGGAGGGATACTGAGATTAATAGAAAATTGTTTTCCGTCCCACGGCACCGGTTCTGAAAGGACTTTCCCATAGTTTCCTATGTTGCTTCCCCAGTACCTCTCGGAATCACTGTTGAGTATCTCCTCGTAATACCCTCCACCCGGCATGGCAAGCCTGTAATTATATCTGGGAACAGGGGTGAAATTTAAAACAAAAATAAGTGAATCCTGCCTGTCTTTTGATGTACGCATAAACGATATGACGCTGTTTTCATAGTCGCCGAAGTTTATCCATTCAAAACATTCATGTGAAAAATCATTGTCATACAGGGCGGGGTCATATGTGTACAGGTGGTTCAGGTCTTTTATCCAGTTCTGGATACCTCTATGGGAGGGGTAATCAAGGATATACCATTCAAGACCTTCATCGTGGTTCCATTCCTTCCACTGGCCGATTTCTCCCCCCATAAAAATCAGCTTTTTCCCGGGATGGCCATACATGTAAGCAAAGAGAAGCCTGAGGTTGGCAAACTTCTGCCATTCATCCCCGGGCATTTTCCCCAGAAGTGATTTTTTTCCGTGTACAACTTCATCATGTGAAAGGGGAAGGACAAAGTTCTCGGAAAAGGCATACCATAAGCTGAAGGTAAGCTGGTTGTGATGAAACTTTTTATGAATGGGATTTTTTGCTACATATTTCAGGGTATCATGCATCCAGCCCATGTTCCATTTCATACCAAAGCCCAGCCCTCCGCGATCCGTCGGCTTTGACACCATGGGCCAGGCTGTTGACTCCTCAGCCATGGTCTGAACATCAGGATAGTTTTCGTATACCGCCTCGTTGAGCCGCTTAAGAAAGCTTATGGCCTCAAGGTCTTCATTTCCCCCGTATTCATTGGGTATCCATTCACCTTGTTTTCTTGCATAATCGAGGTAGAGCATGGATGCTACCGCATCGACCCTTAATCCGTCGATATGGTATTTATCAAGCCAGTACAGGGCACTGCTGATAAGAAAGTTTCTCACTTCATTTCTCCCGTAGTTAAAGATATAACTCTTCCACTCGGGATGGTATCCTTTTTTTGGGTCCTGATGTTCATACAGATTGGTGCCGTCAAAGTATGACAGGCCATGCTGATCAGAGGGAAAGTGTGAAGGGACCCAGTCGAGGATGACACCAATATTTTTTTGATGCAGGTAATCAATAAGATACATAAGGTCCTGCGGTGTCCCATACCTGCTGGTCGGAGCAAAAAAACCGGTGCACTGGTACCCCCATGAACCATAAAAGGGATGTTCCATAACAGGCATGAGTTCAACATGGGTAAACCCCATGTCCTTTACATAATTCGCCAGTTCATGTGCTATATCCCTGTATGTCAGACGACCGCTTTTTCTGTCCGAACGTCTTCGCCATGATCCAATATGGACTTCATAAATGGAACAGGGTGAGTCAAGGCTGTTAATGTTATGCCTCTTTGCCATCCAGTTACTGTCATTCCATGTATAATCAAGGTCCCAGATAACAGAGGCTGTTTTCGGTGCCTGTTCCCAGTAAGAGGCAAAGGGGTCTCCCTTGTCAACAATGTATTTGTTGTAACTTGAGACAATATGATATTTATAGATATCTCCTTTTTTAATGCCCGGAATAAATCCTTCCCATATTCCTGATGCATCGTCCCTTAATGCGAGTCTGTGGGTCTCTTTATTCCATCCGTTAAAATCTCCCTGAACCGTCACCTGTTTTGCATTTGGCGCCCAGACAGCAAAATAATATCCCTTTTTCCCATGTACCACAGCAGGGTGAGATCCCAGTTTGTCATATAATCTGAAGTGATTGCCCTCTTTAAAGAGGTATATGTCATGTCCGGATAAAAGGCTTATCTCTGATGGTTGTGTTTTCTTCATAATATCAATGTAGAGCTCTCTGTTTCATTATATTGCCATTCATGCATAAATGAATTAAATTTTTTTCCATATCTGCCGTATGTTACGCATGCAGGCTTAAGACATCGACTCTAATATCCGAATAAATAATAGTATAAATTGTCACAAAAAGATACTGATACATCATGAGTATTAAGGATATCCATATCATCAAGGAGATAATAATCATATGCAGGGCGTAGAATCAGTCATTGCACAGGTAAAAAACCTGCCCTCTCTGCCGGCTGTTGCATTGAAAATAATCCAGGAGATCAAGAGGGATAAAATATCCAATAACGCCCTGGCCGGGATTATATCATATGATCCTGCACTGACCGCGAAGATACTGAAAATCGCCAACTCGTCGTTTTATGCCCTCTCTAACGGGGTAGATTCCATTGACAGGGCGGTCAATATTCTGGGACAGGAAGCACTGAAAAACATAGCGCTCTCATTTGCCATAGTAAAAGGGTTTAAAAGAAACAATGTTGACAGTTTTGATCATGAACTTTTCTGGAAAAGGTCCATTACTGCTGCTGTGAGTGCTGAAGTGCTGGCTGCAAAACTCAGGATAAACAGTGGAGATACATTTGTCATGCCCCTGCTAATGGATATCGGTGTCCTCGTTATGTATCTGAGTGATCCCCAGGAATATCTCAGGGTATTGGATGAGAAACGGGTGTCAGGGTCGAGTACTCTTGAGGCCGAACAGTCTGTGTTCGGTTTTGACCACCAGGAGCTTGGAAGCAGTATATTACTGAAATGGAACATACCCGAAAACATCTCCTTACCCATTGCATATCATCATCACCCTGAACAGGGTCCTGCTGACATGAAAGACCTTTCAGAACTCCTGCAGCTGGCAGATATAGCATCTTCTGTTTATCACAGCAGCAACAGCACCAGAAAGATGGGGCAGTTCAGGGAATTACTGGAAGAGAAACTGAAAATCAGCGATGAAGAAATCAGCGAATTAATCGACGGGATTGCGGAAAAGACCATAGAAGTACTGGGGAGTTTTGAGATTGACCCCGGCGATATGAAACCCTACTCACAGATACTGGAAGAAGCCAATACAGAGCTTGGCAGGATGAACCTTTCCTACGAACAGCTGGTCATGGAACTAAAACTGGAAAAAAGCAAAGGGGATATCCTTGCCCGCGAGCTGAAAGAGGCAAATGAAAAGCTCAGGAGCATGGCGTTTGAAGACGGACTTACCCGCCTCTTTAATCGAAGGTATTTTGAGGAGCACCTGGAGAGAGAGATCAGCCGGGTGGACAGGTATTCCCATTTTCTGTCTCTCATCATGATTGATATTGACCATTTTAAACAGGTCAATGACATCCATGGACATCAACAGGGGGACACCGTGCTCAGGGCAGTTGCTGACGTATTAAACAACTCAATAAGGAGACCTGATATTGCCGCTCGATACGGCGGAGAGGAATTTTCCATCATACTTCCTGAGACAGACCTGAAGGGGGCACTTGTACTGGCGGAACGAATAAGACAGTATATTGAAGAACTTGAAATCGATATTGATACACAGATACTGAAAGTAACCATAAGCCTTGGTATCACGTCCTATAGTCCTTCAAAGGAAAAGAAAGACAAGTCAGAAATAATTGAAGCCGCTGATAAGGCGCTGTATAATTCCAAAAAAACAGGCAGAAACAAGCTGAGTATAACGCAATAGATATAGGAGGATTCAAGGGGGCGAGGTTTCAAGGTGAAAGAACAGATTGAAAATTTTATTCCAATATCCTTACTATATAATTCACTATTATTCCTTTTTCCCTGGCCCCTAGACCTCTAAATCCCTTGAACCCTTTGTTTAATATTTCCTTATTACCGGTCTGCCGACCTTTATTTTTGTACCTTTTCTTCTTAAACTCTTCAAGGCCAGATGCAGGTACGGCGGGATGTCCCTTTCTCCTCGCTCCCACCTGCTGATTGTCATAGTGATAACGCCAAGCGCCTTAGCGAGCTGGCTCTGGCTGTAGCCGTTCTTTATGCGCCATGACCGAAGTTCTGCTGATACCATTTAAATGTGTTTAAGCGTCTCTTTTTGCATATGACCGATATAGCGCTTCCAATTTACGTGAAGACAATAGCCTATGGCAAAAATGACAAATGCATATACGACATAATGGATCATCTGATCATATTTATAATCACTTCCCAGTGTATCGAAAAGGACCTGTAATAAGGGATAAATAACCAGGAAACCGGCCAGCCCGCCAAGCAGCACACTTGCAACAATTGTATATATGAGCAGAAAGAATTTGTAGAGGATCTTTCGGAGAGGTTCCATTTTTAATTATAATCCAATGGCATATAATTGTCAAAGTAATTATTACAGACGAATTAAAAAATCCTAACAGATTCATTTCTCTGCATGATTTATCCCTGTGGATGGTGTCGATTTTTATTTTACGAAAGATGGCCGATACCTGTTATGCTTATAGAATATTTTTCAGCAGCTGAACATTGCCATTTTATCAAAAATCAAATATTAACCTTTACTGTAAGGAGGATCTCTATGCCCAGACGTGAAGACATTAAGAAAGTGATGATAATTGGTTCAGGTCCCATAGTAATAGGACAGGCATGTGAGTTTGATTATTCAGGGACCCAGGCATGCAAGGCCCTGAGGAACCTCGGGTATGAGATAGTCCTTGTCAATTCGAATCCGGCAACTATCATGACCGATCCGGGCATAGCTGACGTCACATATATTGAACCCCTTACCCTTGAATACATGACTGATATTATTGAGAAGGAGCGTCCTGATGCATTGCTTCCCAATCTTGGAGGCCAGACAGGACTGAACCTTTCATCTGAGCTTGCTCATACAGGAGTGCTTGATAAATACGGCGTAAAGATAATAGGGGTCAATATTGATGCGATTAAAAGAGGCGAAGACCGCCAGGAGTTCAAGGACACAATGAACCGTCTGGGTATTAAAATGCCAAAGAGCGAAGTTGCTGAATCAGTAGAAGAAGCGGAAAAGATTGTGGAGGAAATTGGTTTCCCGGTTGTGATCAGGCCTGCCTATACCATGGGCGGCACTGGAGGGGGGCATGTCTATAACCTCGAAGAGCTGCGATCTGTCGTAAGTCGCGGGCTGTCAGTCAGTCTTGTTCATCAGGTTCTTGTTGAAGAGTCTGTGATTGGATGGGAAGAGCTGGAACTGGAGGTTGTGCGTGATGCCAAAAACCAGAAAATAACCGTCTGCTTTATAGAAAACGTCGATGCAATGGGAGTTCATACAGGTGACTCATATTGCACTGCGCCCATGATGACCATTTCTCCTGAACTGCAGGAGCGTCTTCAGAAATACTCTTATGATATTGTAGAAGCAATTGAGGTCATTGGCGGTACCAATGTCCAGTTTGCCCATAATCCTGAAACAGGCAAGGTAGTTGTTATTGAGATCAATCCCAGGACCTCACGTTCCTCTGCGCTGGCTTCAAAGGCGACCGGATTTCCGATTGCACTTGTCTCATCAATGCTTGCCGGTGGGCTTACCATGGATGAAATTCCCTACTGGAGGGACGGCACGCTTGAAAAATACACTCCGTCGGGAGATTATGTTGTCGTTAAATTCGCACGGTGGGCATTTGAAAAGTTCCAGGGAGTTGAAGATAAACTGGGCACCCAGATGAAGGCTGTCGGAGAAGTAATGAGTATTGGAAAAAACTATAAAGAGGCATTTCAAAAATCGATCCGTTCGCTGGAGAACGGGCGTCATGGACTTGGATTTGCAAAGGACTTCAATGACAAATCTTTGAGTGACCTTATGGATATGCTTGTGGACCCGTCCAGTGAACGCCAGTTTATCATGTACGAGGCGCTGAGAAAAGGCGCTGATATAAATGATCTGCATGATAAGACGTATATTAAAAGATGGTTTATCGAGCAGATGAAAGAACTTGTGGACCTGGAAGAAAAACTGCTGAAACATAAAGGAACATTACCGCCTGATGATCTGCTGGTCCAGGCAAAAAAAGACGGTTTTGCCGACAGATATCTGTCAAAGATACTGGGAGTCTCTGAAAAGGATGTCCGTTCAAAAAGAAGTTCGCTCGGAATGGTAGAGGGATGGGAGCCGGTACCGGTAAGCGGTGTGGAAAATGCGGCTTACTATTTTTCTACCTATAATGCTCCGGACAAAGTTGATGTGAGCTCAAACCGCAAAATCATGGTGCTCGGCGGCGGCCCCAATCGTATTGGACAGGGAATAGAGTTTGATTACTGCTGTGTGCATGCTGCCTTTACCCTTCGCGATGAAGGGTATGAGACAGTGATGGTCAACTGCAATCCCGAGACAGTGTCCACTGACTATGATACATCGGACAAGCTGTATTTTGAACCGTTGACGGTTGAAGATGTTCTTGCGATTTATGAGAAGGAAAAGCCGGAAGGCGTTGTTGTCCAGTTCGGAGGTCAGACCCCTTTGAACATAGCAGCAGAGCTTGAAGCATCAGGCGTCAAGATAATTGGTACAAGTCCTGAAACTATTGACCTGGCGGAAGACCGTGACCGTTTCCGTAAGATCATGGAAGACCTGAACATACCCCAGGCAAAGTCCGGTATGGCCGGAAGCGTAGATGAGGCATTGAGCGTTGCAGAAGGCATAGGATATCCGCTCATTGTCCGGCCGTCATATGTACTTGGCGGACGTGCCATGGAAGTTGTATATGACAAAGAAATGCTTGAGGAATATGTTTCTGCAGCTGTGGACATGTCGCCGGAACGGCCAATTCTGATTGAACAGTTTCTGGAAAATGCGATAGAAGCTGAAGCCGATGCCATATCTGATGGTACTGATGCCTTTGTGCCTGCAGTTATGGAGCATATCGAACTTGCAGGGGTCCACTCTGGTGATTCAGCATGTGTTATTCCTCCAGTAAGCATTGCTCAGGAGCATATCAACACAATTGAGGACTATACCAAAAAGATAGCGGTGGAATTAAATGTTGTAGGACTGATGAATATTCAGTATGCCATCGCTGATGATGTTGTATATGTCCTTGAGGCAAACCCAAGGGCCAGCCGCACCGTTCCCCTGGTCAGCAAGGTGTGTAATATTCCTATGGCCCGGTATGCCACACAGATCATGCTTGGGAAAAAATTAAGCGACCTTCATCTCTCACATAAAATAATTCCGCATTATGGTGTGAAGGAGTCTGTTTTTCCGTTCAACATGTTTCCTGAAGTAGACCCCCTGCTTGGCCCGGAGATGCGGTCCACCGGGGAAGTGCTGGGTATGGCCGGTCATTCGGGACGGGCCTTTTACAAGGCTCAGGAGGCCACAAAGCTGAAACTCCCTCTGGAAGGGGCAGTTCTGATATCTGTATCCAGGAGGGACAGGGCAGGGGTGATCAAAGCAGCACAGGAGTTTGAAAAGGCCGGTTTTACCATCAGGGCCACAAAGGGTACCTGTGCATACCTGGCTGACAATGGAATAAAATCCGAAGAAATCCTGAAACTCCATGAAGGACGACCTAACCTGATAGATGCAATTGAAAATGGTGAAATCCAACTTGTTGTCAACACACCTATCGGCAAACGCAGCGCAATAGATGACTCGTACATCCGCAAGGCAGCCATAAAACATGGCCTGCCTTACATAACCTCAACGGCAGCTGCTATCGCTGCTGCCAGGGGGATTACAGCATGCCGTGAGAAGAAAAGTGAGATTAAAAGTCTTCAGGAATATCACGCGGATATATCGTAGTCTCCTGCAACCGTAAATTGACGGATAACTAAGCCGTCATTCCTTAGGCATGCCTGTCGGTAGGCAGGTTTATTGATTGGGAATCCTTGATATTGATTTGCATTATGTAATCAGAAAGGATAAAGGTTTATTTGAAAATTCCCGCCTTATATCCCATCTCACTTTCCCCACATTTTGTCTCATTTCCGTGGCCTGACGCCTTCTGTTCTTAAATAAATCCTGGCTGAATTTTGTATAATGAATAAAAGGAGCATTAATGGAGACAGCCAAAAAAGAAGTTAGTGAGCTTCTAAAGCGTCTACCCGAAGATTGTACTTTAGAAGATGTTCAGTATCACCTGTATGTCCTTCAAAAAACTGAACGCGGCCTGAAAGACGCTGAAGAAGGCCGGGTTTACTCGCAGGAAGAAATTGAAAAGATGATGGCAAAATGGCTCGAAGAGTAGTCTGGTCTTACGAAGCCACTGCCGACCTCAATACCCTTGCCGAATACATAGCCAAAGATTCCGTATATTATGCAGCAGCGCTTGTCCGTGAAATTCGAGATGCAACCCGTTCCCTTAATACGTTTTCAGAGAGAGGTCGAATATTACCTGAATTGAACAATTCCAATATTCGCGAACTCTTTATAAAAGAATACCGCCTTATTTACAGCATTGAAGAATCTCGTGTAGTCATTTTAGGGATTGTTCATGGGAGAAGACATTTGAAGAAAATGTGGAAAGATGAAAAGACAGATTGACTTGCCAATTATCATTATATTAAATACCTTCTTGCCTTTCCCACGGTCACGACAATAACTCCTTAATGCCTACTGCCTGGGATATTTCCCTTTCCCGCTTCTTTGGACACTTTCAAGGTTGATACCTTTGTTGTTGTCCATCCGCAAGACAGCGAAAAACATAGTTTGCCTTACATAACCTCAACTGCAGCTGCTATCGCGGCTGCCAGGGGGATCATGGCATGGCGTGAGAAAAAAAGTGAGGTCAAGAGTCTTCAGGAATATCACGCGGATATATCTTAGAAGAGGGATTGGTTTTTATATGAGAAAAGTTCAGGTGGATGATATTATCAAAAAGTCTTCAATATTGACTTAGTATGAATACTGTTAACAATTCTCTATTGTCGTGATTCTTGGGTTTACTTTAAATTTGAAACTATTATCTAATAATCTTCAAATTTAATGCTGTTTGTGATTTATTTATAATTCTCAATAGTCGTTATTCAAAGCAGATCATAACGGATAAGGGGTCGGGGCTCGACAAACGACAAATCAGGTTCTTAATAATTCTTGAATGTCGTTTGTCGAGCCCTGACCCCCTATCATTTCCTGAATATATCATAATGCCGAATCACGTACACGGGATCATATTCATTGTAGGGGCACCTCTTGTGGGTGCCCATTCTGTAGATTCGCCAATGGGTGATAAAGACAGGGCTACCTCTCCTATGTTGAATCTTTGTCGGTAAACTCATCGATATCGATCTTGCTCACAACTTAGAGACAAATAGCGGCGCTATTAAATTCTGACATATACAAAACCCAATGATTACTGATTGAAATCTTCACCAAAATACTCAAATAAAGAAGTGCCCCTTTTAGTCTAAAATTATAAATTTCAAATGACACAGCTGCCTGCCGGCAGGCACAGCTTTTGATATTTGTTATTTATGTCTTACCTGTTACCCCCACGGCCTCCGCCTCCAAATCCTCCTCTCCCTCCGCCTTTTCCGCCACCGCCATATCCTCCTCCGCCATACCCTCCTTTGCCACCACCTTTTCCACCTCCGCCAAATCCCCCTCTCCCACTGCCTTTTCCGCCACCGCCAAATCCTCCTCTACTGCCGCGATTGTCCGTGCGCGGGCGGGCCTCATTCACATTAAGAGTTTTTACCTGTAATTCTTTGCCATTCAGGCTATCGATTGCAGACTGCCCTTGCTCCTTGGAAGGCATCTGAACAAATCCAAATCCTTTTGGGTCCCCGCTATACTTATCCTTTATGATATTTACAGATTCAACCTCCCCGAATTCTTCGAAAGCCTTTTTCAATTCATCTTCGGTGAGCTCACGTGGTAAATTGCCTACATAGATATTCATTTGTTTCTCCTTTTATTATGAATTTTTTATCTCCGTTTCGCCTGACTTACAGCTTAAATAATCTTTCGATATGGAGAATGATCATTACCAATAACATATAACCATTCATACTCTTAAATACAGAAGAATATGCAGGGGCTTTATCTGTCTGCAGCAGAATATGGGAACTATGCCACATGAGCCATACCGAAGCTAAACACAACATCAAGACAGAAGTGACAGACAGGGCAATACCGTATAACGGGACCAGAAGTAACGATACAACGGTTGCTAGTGTCCACATTATAACTATCCTTCCAAATTGATCTCTATTAAATATCTTGACCAATGCAGGGAGATCAGACCTTTTATAGTCCTCTTCATGGGAGAATAACAGGAACCAGAAGTGAGGGACCTGCCACATAAAGAAAAAGAAACATATTGGCAGTAGCGCATAGTCATTCAGGCTGCCCCCCGCTGCAACCCATCCGATGGCAGGAGGTATGGCCCCTACGATTGCTCCCGGAACAGCTGCAAAGGCGGTCACCTGTTTAAGGTTCGTGTAAACAAGGTTGTACCAGACAAGGGCAAACAGTCCAAGACCTGCGACAATCCAGCCCCCTGACAGTAACATGATGAATACTCCTGTAAAAATAAGTGAAACTGCAATGTATAAAGCATGTGATTGCTCAATCATCCCCGCGGGAATGGGCCTTGAACCTGTTCTCTTCATCAGGGCATCAATATCCCGTTCCTGATACTGGTTAAGGGCGCCGGCACCGCAGGAAAGGATAAAAACCCCTGCCATGGTAACAAACATAACAGATGTTAATTCCGCACTCACAAGTATGCTGCCGGTCAACGCTGATAAAGCAGCAAAGGCAGATATCCTCAGCTTGCAAAGGTGACTGTACGCTTTCAGCACATCCCTCTTTGTTTCAACTGCATTATGAGAATTGTATGATCTGTATCCGTACATCTTATCTGTTGAATTCATGCTCATTTTAGACCTTTAAGATACTCTATGATAAGGTTCAGTTCATTTTCGGATATTTCACCTTCATATGAAGGCATGCCTTCCGGATAATCCTTAACAATATCTCTATCCGGATAAAGAATTGACCTTTTCAGATAGTCATCATCTGCAACCAGTGCCTGTTCCTTTCCCTTACTGATGACAATTGTATTTCTGCCGTAAATGCCCTTAAAGGTAGGTCCGACAATAACTGAGCCGTCTATACTGTGGCAGTCAAGGCAGCCGTTGTCATCAAGTATCGATTTCACATCTGTATGTCCGGCCGCCTTTTTATCAACAGACGCATACCACATGTTGAACTCGTCCGGTTCCATGGCAATTACTTTGGACGACATATATGAATGCCTCTGTCCGCAATATTCTGCACATAAAATATCATACTCCCCCGGCTCTTTAGAAAAGATCCACATGGATGTCTCCAGCCCCGGTACCGCATCCTCCTTTAACTTGAGATCAGGAATAAACAGACTGTGAATAACATCGGTGGAGGTGATGGTCAACCTGACCGGCCTTCCCACCGGTATCCTGAGCAGATCGCTTTTTAGACCGTTCTCATACTGAAAGCTCCAGGACCACATGCGTGCAACCACCTTAACCGGCATCGCATTGTCCGGTGTCTTTCTCATGGAAATAAAGTTTTCCCACCCTACATAAAAAATGATAAATACCAGAATGGTGGGAATCACTGTCCATGTTATTTCGAGCAAAAGCGACTCTTTGACCTCTTTTGATTCCGGATTTTTCGAAGCGCGATACTTTATGGCAAAGTAAATCATAAAAAACGTCACCAGCACCAGCAGCACAACAGAGATAACAAGAACAAGTATGGAAGCCTCATTGACCTTGCCCGCCAGATCAGGAACGGTCGAGTACGAGCCTTTATTGGTTGCGTGACAAAACGGGACGAGGAAGCGGTCAAAGAGTGCCAGGAGTTCCAGGATTTCATTGATTAATAAAAACATAAAAATCCTATCGATAGAGTATATCCAGCAAAGTAAGCACGATAATTATGGTTAACGTCAGCACCGCCATCAGCAGCATATACTTGATAAACTTTGATTCATCTTTCAGATGCATAAATATGTACACAACCAGTCCTGCTTTCACAGAAGCGATAAGAATATTTATGGTTATACCGAATCTGCCGAAATCCATACCGGCAACATAAACGGTCAAACCTGTCAGCGCTAAAAGAGCGGCCCATATTGTTATATATGTTCCGTACCCCGTAGAGGCTTCTGTTATTTTGTTTTTAAACATATCCCTAATTTCAGGTTATGAGATATAAAAATGGGAAAAGATATATCCAGACTATGTCCACAAAATGCCAGTACAGACCGGCATTCTCAAGTTTGATAAAATCTTTGTTATTAATTTTGCCCTGCATACTCCATCTCATCATAAAACCAAGAACGATAATGCCTGCAATCACATGGATGCCATGCAGACCTGTTGTGACAAAGTAGAGGCTATAAAATATTATCTGCCCCTGTGCCTGAATCTCAGCTGATCCCGGGTATATCCCGTGGTGTATCTTGGCGCTCCATTCAAAATATTTAATGACCAGAAAGGCTGCAGCCAGCACAATGGTGAAAGCCTGAAAGCGAACAGTCTGGCTCCTGTCATTATTTTTCATCGCGGCTATGGACAGGGCCATTGTCAGACTGCTTGTAATGAGAATGATGGTATTGACCGCACCAAGCAGCCTGTCCAACCCTGAAGCCGCTGTATGAAAATCCTCCAGATACTGTGACCGGTATACGGCATAGAGCAGAAAAAGGCCTCCAAAAAAAAGCAGCTCGGTAAAGAGGAATATCCACATGCCCATTTTTGCCCCGGCATAATCAACATGTTTTACATGCGCTGCACTGTTATTCACTATTACTTTTGACCTCTTTCATATGGACCTCTTGTTACTTCAGGAATCTCTTTGAAGTTCTCCTTTGGAGGAGGTGACGCTGTCTGCCATTCCAGTGTGGTCCCTCCCCAGGGATTACTCTCTGCTTCTTGACCTCTTGCGAGAGACCGCAATAAATTGACGAACATTATTATTAATCCTGTAACTAAAATCCATGACCCTATTGTCGATATAAGATTGCCGGCATGAAAAGCTGGAGAGTAGTCATAATATCTTCTCGGCATTCCCTGCCATCCAAGGATGAACAAGGGAAAATAAAGCAGATTAAACCCTATGAACATTATGATACAGGCCACTGTTGCAGGCTTATGATTGTAGGTCCTGCCAAACATTTTTGGGAACCAGTAATGGAGCGCCGCGAAAAAAGCAAACCCGGTACCGCCAAACATTACATAGTGAATGTGCGCAATAATAAAATGAGTGTCGTGTATATGTACATTGATGGCAACAGACGCATTTGCAAGACCGGTCAGCCCTCCGATGGAAAAAAGGAATATGAAGGCCAGTGAATACAGCATGGGCGGGGCCGGATCAATTGAGCCTTTGTACATGGTCGCTACCCAGTTAAAGACCTTGATCCCGCTCGGTACTGCCACAAAAAAAGTTAAAAATGAAAATACCAGCCGCGCAGTCTCACTCATGCCGCTGGTAAACATGTGATGGCCCCAGACTATGTAACCTACGCCGGCGATTGAAAGACTCGAAATGACAATCGCTTTATACCCAAAAACAGATTTCTTAGAGAAAACAGGAATAATCTCAGAGATAACACCCATTGCAGGCAGTATCATGACATATACTGCCGGATGGGAGTAAATCCAGAAGAGATGCTGAAACATAAGGGGATCGCCTCCTTTTGCCGGATCGAAAAAACCGATCCCGAGGCTCCGCTCCAGAATAAGAAGAAGTACGGTTATGGCAAGCACCGGCGTGGCCAGGATAATCACCCATGATGTAGCATAGAGGGACCATGTAAACAGGGGTATCCGGAACCACTTCATGCCCGGGGCCCTGAGCCGGTGTATGGTAGTAACAAAATTCAGTCCGGTCAGTATAGACGAAAACCCGACGATAAAGGCTGCTAATGCTGCAAGAGAGACATTGGTTGTTGTTTTGATGCTGTAAGGCGGATAAAATGTCCAGCCTGTATCTGGTGGCCCGCCGGGCATGATGATCGTGGTAAGCGCCACGCTACCGGCGATGATATATAACCACCAGGACATCAGGT
>CAMYJJ010000044.1 GCA_947258735.1 Thermodesulfovibrionia bacterium
CAAAGACGTTCAGGTACAGTCATGGGCTGAGGGGGCTGCACGTGCCAGGGCAGTGCTGGAAAGTGCTGCTTCTCTATCGGTGAAGGGCAATGTCCTTAAGGTGGTCAACCTGACGGGGCATAAACTCATCAGCGGGTATCCCGAAGGGCGGCGCATGTGGCTCAATATCAAATGGTATGACTCCGGCAATAATCTGATCAGGGAGGATGGCGCTTACGGGCCGCTTGTGGATACCTCAGGAAACCCGGTCACAGTCCGGAATCCTGCCAATGATCAGATGGTCCAGGTCGAGTCGATACTTGATCTCCAGGATCCGCATACGAAAATATATGAAGCCAAACCCGGAATATCAAGGGAATGGGCAGCCAAGCTTATTACTGTCAATAAGGGCCACTACGGTCCCATGGTACTGAGTTATGACCGTTACACCGGTGATCCGGGACCCACTATGGGTCAACTGGCACAGGGAGAGCAGGGGCCCCATAAAGTGACCTTCCATTTCGTGCTTAATAACGAGGTTACCAGTGACAACCGTATACCGCCCTACGGCATGAGCTACGATGAATGCCGGAAAAGAAACTGCCTCCCTTTCCCCTTAGATCAGTACGGAAATCCCGGAGCGGGCAGTACCTATAACTACTGGGATGAAATAACCCTGAATCCTCCTGCCGGCGCAGAATCTGCCAAGATAGACCTCCTGTACCAGTCTACGAGCTGGGAGTACATCCAGTTCCTGTATCTGGCGAACGACGGCTCTGTTCCTTTCCTGGCGAATGAAGGCATGATAATGCTCGAGGCATGGCTGAACACCGGTATGTCATATCCGCATGTCATGACTTCGATGATGTGGCGTAATTGAGCGGCATATACATCCACTGACACCACCCGATTCACTTTTAAAAAATTACGTATCATCATCTAGTATGTCGCCCGGGTAGTGAGGCTCCTTGACGGATATAATGGGTGTTACAGACGATGGCGGCGGCCGAAACAGATGTCCTGTTATCATGCCTTTTGTGGTGCCAAAGGCAGCCACTGCCCATGCCGTCAGCAGGCCTATATAGTAGAAAATACTGGCCCATTTAAACAGGTCAAGACCGGTATGATGTGCCAATTGTGCAATACCTGTGACACAGGTACCCACCGGGAAGGTAAATGCCCAATAGGTCAGGGCAAATCTCATTTGTCTGCGCCGGGCCCGAAGTGTTAAAAGAGTTGCAATACAGGTCCAGAGCAGCACAAACCCAAAAACAGGTACACTGTACAGCACTGCAAACAATTCAAATCCGAGAGCAATGTGAGAAGGGACCGCTCCCTTTGCAACGGTACCAAGTATTCCTGCAGCGGTCATGGACTGCCCCAATGGGCCTAAAACAATCCACAGGGTGGGCACCCGGGAAGTACCAGATGTGCCATGATGTGCTAACCGGCTCCAGATCATCGATATAATAATGAGTGCAGCCACAAGGCTTAAGCCGAACATAGAAAAACAGAGGTAAAACATGGTCTCTCTTAGTACGCCCACAGGGGTGTAGGGAACAAGCATGGCACCGATTGCCGCCGATACCATGGGGGGAACAACGGGCATAAGCCATCCCCCAAAGGCGGAGTCCTGCCGCACCTGAAATTTGGTAAACAGGCGATAGGGAATAATAATAGCAGCGGCAAGTCCGGTTATGGTGCCTGCAAACCAGAGGGCCCAGGCAATGGTATGGGCAGACTCCTTGCCGATAACATTATCACCCAGCAAAAGGGTCCCCCCTGCAACGGTGAGCATGGCCATTGGAGGTGCCCCATAAAATTGTGCCATCATGGGATCATTGAAATGCTTTTTCCAGACATTTTGTCGCCTGAGTGAGAGGGCAAAGGTAGCAAATACAAGACCGATCAGCATAAAAGAAGCAAGGCACCAGACGATCAAAGCAAACCCGTGAAGTTTGTCTGAAAATATGGGTAACGAGGCGGCTGCATTGGCAATAATTCCTGTGCCCATTACCGAGGCAAACCAGTTGGGGCCTAATTCATAGTCATTGGTTGCTCCTGTGACCGTGTAAAAAAAACGTTTCCACCAAAACCCTTTGACGCTTGTGTTTTTAAGATCGTTGTCCATATCTTTGACCCTATCTGACAGGAGGCGCTTTTAGTCTTGTCTCTCTGCCTTTTTTGCTTTGAACAGTGCCCCAACTGTATATTGTGATGTATGAAAACCTGTTGCTCCTGCATATTCAACTTCTTTGAATCCTGCTTCTTCAAGTAACTTTATTTGATCCCCTACAGGGATCGTGCCACCAATTCACTGAGACCATGCTTCAAGACTTCCTGATATATGCGACGGCATCTCTTTGTCCAAAACCACATCTGCAAACTGAAGGGTTCCACCGGGTTTAAGCACACGATATATTTCCTCGAACAGTTTACTTTTGCATGGTGAGAGATTGATGACACCATTTGATATTACGACATCAAAGGCGGCATCTGCGTATGGTATGTTTTCTGAATCTACGTGCTTAATTTCAACATTTGAGATGTTTGCATCGGCAAGGTTATGTTGTGATCGTTCAACCATCTGTTCTGTTAAATCTACCCCGCAGACTCTGCCGGTCACGCCAACTAACCTGTTGGCAACAAACAAATCAAACCCTGCCCCCGATCCAAAATCCAAGATCACGTCCCCGTGTTTGATTTTGCCTAATGAAAATGGATTGCCGACGCCGCAAAATGATTTAAGAAGGCTTGCTGGAGCGCTATCAATAATGGCAGGATCATATTTGAGTGCATGTGCTCCATCTTCACCAATTGGATATTGAAACTTACCGGCGGCCGATATAGACACCTCGGCATATTTATTTCTTATTGCATTTCTGATTTCCTTAAAACTCTCACCACCCTTATCCCGTCGGCACACCCCGGTACCGTCCGATGGCGGTCAGGCAGGAGACTGAATATTGTTTTCCATCTGGTTTCTCATAGCTCTTCTACTATTTTATATATTGCTGTTGTTATGCGCGATTTCTTCATTAAATGTAACAGCGTCCTGCTAAAAGTCTTCCACCTGCAACAAAGACATTGGGTGGTGTCCGGGTGATATCAGGTCTACATTCTTCAGTAAAAATCTGATATCTGCAGGCCTGTCGCAACCCAAGAGGGTTTATTTGATTTTGTACTTGAGCGGGAAGTGTCTGTGAGTTTTCTGTACTCTTTCCGCCCATTTCCAATCGTATTTTGGGTCCACGTTTTCGTTGAATGGACTGGCACCTCCGTGGCATTCCATGCCTCCCTGCTCGTTTTCTTCAGGAATTACCAAACCAGTTGTCCTGAGCTGTTCATCAGTGTATCCTGCTTCCTCCCATCTTGTCTTTCCTTCCTTCATTAGTTTTATGTATGTGCTTCCAGGACCGTGACACCCCTCACACTGGACGTTTATTAATCCGGGCGTTTCTTTCAGGCTTACAAAACCGCCTGGTTTTCCGTATCCGGTTGTGTGGCATGGCAAACAGTTTTCGTCAGTGGTGTAATCCTTTTCCGGATCAAGACCGGCTTTCTTTTTTGCGTCTACCTTAACTCCTGGTTTGAGGTTATTGAAGTTCACCGCCATCTTGGTCTTTGCCCATGATAAGTACTGTTTTCGATGACATTTCTTGCACGTTTTACCACCAACATAATATGCTGGTCCTTCGACTGTAAACTTAGTCGTGTTTTCCTGGTTTGCCCAGTCCGCAAAACTTGCAGCATAATTTTTAACGTTTCGAAAACCAAGCAGGGTGAGCACAAAATACTCCCCACTCGACCGGTATCCAGCCTGACCGTAGACGATGCAGTTATCATCTTTGCCGATGCCCTTATCTTTAAACTCTTGCAGTAATCCTGATTCTTCTTTAAAAGTCCCGTCCGGTTTGAACAGGTCAAACCAGTTAACATTAACAGATAATTGTATTTTGCCAGACCTTTTGTTCTCATCAAAAACAAGGGAACCACTGACTTCTTCCGGCAGTCTTGCGTCAATGATTGCAGTATGTGGATCCCACCTCTTGCTCCACACGTAGTTGGCATCTGTAATAATTTTCTTATTCACCGCTTTGACTTTGTATTCAGTTTTTTGAACAGTAACTTCTTCAGTTGTAATTGGCTGCGTCTCCCTCCACTTGGACAATCCACCGTCTAAAACGCTCACCTTTTCGTGTCCGAAATATTTCATCAGGTAAAACGCTCCAAAATGAAATGGCGTTTCACCCCTCACACCATATAATACGACGTGGTCGTCATTGGTGACTCCCAAATCACTCATCATTGTTCTGAAATGTTTTTTGTCAGGATTTCCGCCATTAAACGCTATTTTCAACGTTTCAAAGCTTAAAAACCGGGAATATTTTGGGCGTCCGTGGTACCAGTCATCTTCCCTTGTTGGAACGCTGTCAACAAACACCGGCACTGTTTTGTCACTTATGTATGCAAACTCCGAAACGTTCAATAATTGTCTTACTTCCTGTGCCGTTACCGGGCTCACGTTTATTATCATGATCAACATTATTAAAATTATTAACTTTTTCATAACGTTATCTCCTTTATCATAATGTATTGTCTAGCTCCCCAGCTTGTTCACAAATGAGAGTTGTCACGTCCCGGTACGATCCAGGGCAGTAATAATCAGTGATACTATTGTGAGCTTACAGCAACGTTGATTACAAAAATATTTTGCCCATAATATTATCTTCGTATTTTCTCAAATATAACATACTTAGTAGATGAATATCGTTATTTCTGACATTCTAAACAACATGTTAACCTGTTTCACTTATAACCATTTATTATTTCTGGAAACATAATCGTGAGACAATTGTAATTGCTCTTTATCACCTGGATAGGCGATTTTTGTCTACTATGACTATTGTGTCAAGAAGGGGAAATGAGAAGAGCTGCAGCCTCAAACATCCCCTCCATGTTTTCGGTATTATGATTCATGATTAACGCGGAGTCAATGGGAAAAAACAGGTTATAGGTTATAGGTAATGGGTAATAGTAAGCGGAAAAGACAGGTAATGGCTTATCCGGCAGTTATATCACCGGGGAGAGTTTTTACCCAATCTATAAACTCATGGGGAGGATCTATAACACTCATGCCTACACCGATTGTTTTGCTCGATGCTACTCCCCTTTTGGCCCATATGGCAACACACATGAGGTCTAACATTTTGTCGGGCTGGATCTGCACATGCACTTCAATCGTTTTATTAATAAGGAAATCATCTTTAAACTGACCCGGCGAAGACATCAGGTAGCCGATACCGCTTTCGGAAATATTCTCGATATAACCGGCAATAGTCTGATCATCTACACTGATACTTGCCTGCTGATGAATATATACTCTCTTGTGGCGTCTTTTTTCCATGATTTAAATATGTTAATTAAAGGTTATCCTGAATCAGTAATACTATCGGTAATTCTTTCAGATAACTAAACACCCTTCTTTTTCTTTTTGAGTCTCTGATTCAGCGCCTGACGGCTAATTCCTAAAAGAGCAGCTGCGGGTCCCTGCTTTTCTTTGGACCTCTTCAGTGCTTCATTAATGACATGTTCTTCAATTTCCTTTAACGTTGGAAAACGTCCGAAAATATCAGATATCGATACATTACTGTTCATCGCATAATCCATGGTGTTGGCCGGTAAGGTACCCTTTTGCTTTTTTAATCCCTTGAAATGTTCTATCGACAACCTGTTATCCTTGCACTGGGCAACTGCATCATGGATCATAGCCTGCAGTTCACGGATGTTGCCGGGGAAATGATATCCGGACAACCTGGAAATCAGGTCTGCCGATATCTCAGGTTTGGTTTTCTGTAATGATGTCGAAGCATCATTAAGGAAATGGTCAAGTAACAGGGGCATGTCTTCGATCCTGTCTCTTAATGGAGGAATATGCACATGGTGTGCACAGAGCCTGTAGTAGAGGTCTTTTCTGAAACTCCCATCCTGAATCTGTTTTTCTATATTATGGTTTGTACAGGCAATTATCCGGGCATCACTCTTTTCAGGAAGGTCTGACCCAAGAGGATAATAAATGTGATCTTCAAGCAGCCGGAGAAGCTTTACCTGTGAGGACATGCTGAGATCGCCTATCTCATCAAGAAGCAGGGTGCCCCCTGAAGCCTTTACAATGACCCCTTCCCTTTCTTTGTCAGCCCCGGTAAACGCGCCCTTTTTATGACCGAATAATGTATCGGAAAACATGGTATCATCCAGACCTGCAACATTAATGGCAACATGCTGTCCATCAAGTGAACTTACCCGGTAAATTGACCGGGCAATCAGCTCCTTTCCAACGCCTGTCTCTCCTGTGATGAACACAGGTTTAGGAGATTTTGCCACGGCTTCTATATAATGGAAAATGGCGAACATGCCTTTGCTTCGGGTTATGATCGGGGCAAATGCTTCCTCGTTTTCAAGCCTGTCAGACAACAGATGTTTTTTGAGGGATGTTATTTCATTCTGAAGATCCCCTACTTCCAGGGCCTTTTGAATACTGGATACAAACCGGTTCTCTTCAACAGGTTTAACAAGATAGTCTGAAGCGCCCTCTTTCATGCAGTCAACGGCCTTCTCGATCTCATTGGTTGCCGTCAGGACAATAACAGGTATATCGGGAAAATCAGATTTAATTCTGGACAGCAGTTCTGTCCCGGATATATGCGGCATAACAAGGTCGAGTACTATTAAGGCAACCTGTTTTTTTTCAAGCAGGGGAATTACCTTCCGGCTGTCATCAATAGTAATAATATTGTTTATGCCGACACTTTTCAGTATAAGACTGTAACTGAAGAGAATTTTTGGTTCGTCATCAACGAGGAGTATGGGCAAGGGAGAATTACTCATTCCCGGACTTACTGGATGGCAGTGTGAGGGTTGCTGTAGTTCCTTTGCCCGGTTCTGACTCAAATTCCAGGCTTCCGCCATGCTCCTTCACAATGGCATAGGAGATGGACAAACCAAGCCCGGTGCCGCCGCTTTCCAGCTTGGTGGTGAAAAAGGGTTCTGTAATTCTGTCCAGGGTCTCTTTTGTCATGCCTGTCCCCTCATCTGCAACCCTGATTATCAGAATGTCCTTCTTTTTATTATAGGACGTAGATACGGTAACACCGGATTTTTTACTCTTGAGAGCATGCAGGGAATTCATAATAAGGTTGATAATGACCTGCTCTATCTGCTGGGCATTCCCCAAAGCAGAGGGGAGGTCTTGTCCATCAACAAATCTGAATGTATCGGTATATCTGGTGATCTGATTTTTCAGAATGGATATGGATGCCTTTACAATATCATTGATATTGATCTCTTTGTCGATGTCCGTCTTCTCAGGTCTGGCAAAATCTCTCAGGTTATCTACAATATTCTGTATCCTGATCGACCCTTCATCAAGGTCCCTGAGAAGTTTTGGAACATGATCAAGAAGTTCGGAGTAGGGAAACCCCCCGATATGACTGTCTCCAAGCTCAGCACGATACCGTTCAAGCACAGGTTTTGCGTTGTTCCACATCCTGGCAAGAAGCTGGGCATTGGATTTTATATAGGTGTTGGGATTGTTTATCTCATGGGCAACGCCTGATACAAGGGTCCCGAGAGAGGTCATTTTGTTTGCATGTATCATTTTTGCCTGAAACAGTTTGGCATCCTTTTCCATTTTCACCTTGTTAGTAATGTTCCTTGCAACCTCCATGACACTCTTTACCCTGCCGGATTCATCTTTCAGGGGAAAGGCCCTTACGTCAAGAAACCTGCCATCCGCAGTTGCTATCTGGGATGTTTCTTCCCGGCCGGAAGCAAAAGACTTAACAGTGGGACAGTTTTTGTTGTTGTCAGAAAAGTTGGCACATAACTTATAACAGTACTGTCCGTTCGGACCTGACTCGTCAGTGCCCAGCTCAAGTTCTGCTGACTTGTTGGACCACATGATCTCCAGATCAGGTGACAGCAGCACAAGACAGTCAGGTATCGCATCAAGCAGTACATGAAATTCCTGGGAGAGTTTTTTAAAACTGCTCTCACTCCCCTGCAATGCCTTCTCAACTTTCTTACGTTCCGCAATCTCACTCAGAAGTTCTTTATTGGCCTGCAGCAGCTCAGCTGTCCTTTCATTTACATGCTCTTCCATCCTGTCATGGGCTCTTTGCAGGGCATCTTCCATTCGCTTCCTTTCGGAAATGTCTCTGACAATGTGGATAAGACCGATCAGTTCTTTCCTGCTGTCAAACTGGGGCATGGCGCGGATTTCGATATACTTTTTAAGGTGCGGTTCATATATTTCAAAGGTAACCGGTTCTTTTGTTTTCAGACAGTCACAGCTCGGACATCCCTCAGGAGGGCTTTCCTTACCATGATAGTACTTGTAGCACTTGTTCTTTGAAATATCCAGAAGAGGAAGCTGAAGAAAATTTTCCGCAGATTTATTGGCAAATATGATATTAAAATCCCTGTCGTGAATGGTGATCATATCAGTGATATTATTGAAGGTGTCCTCCCAGTTAAGAATGGACTGAAGAATAAGTTCATCAGCCCTCTTATGTTTATTCTCCAGTTCAGACACCCGCAGGGACATTTTTTCCAGTTCCTGCAGAAGTTCTTCCCTTGTCTTGTCTTTATTCTTGAGCATATGTATCTATCATATAGTAGAAGTTTGTTTAATCAACAGTAATCCTCGATAATTTTCTTAGGATTAATCATTCTTAACCCAGCAAATCACACATTATCCAAAGATACTGGTCATGTACTCTTAATAATAAATTATAACTTAATTTTCTATAATTTCATTTTTTTTAGATTAATACATTTATTAAATTTATGAATAAAGTAGCCCTGCATATTCGTACTCCCGGATTACATACATTTACATCAGCATTGTCTACTGTTACCTGTTCTTTGAATCAAACCAGATTGTGACAGGTCCGTCATTTGTCAGGTCTACTTCCATATGTGCACCGAATCTTCCTTCCTTTACAAGAAGACCGCCTTCACGAAGTATCCTGTTAAACCTGCTCCAGTAATCCCGGGCCATCCCAGGATCTGCTGACCCCGCAAAACCCGGCCGGTTACCTTTACCTGTATCTGCATATAACGTGAATTGGGAAACGCTTAATATCTCCCCGCCGATCTGTTTAATATTCAGATTCATCTTCCCCTGATCATCGCCAAAAATACGCAGCCCCTGGATCTTTCTGGCAAGGTACTCGATATCCTGTAACGTATCGTCTTTACCCACACCAACAAGCAGCAACATGCCCTCCCCTGTATCAGCCACAATATTACCATCAACAGCAACTTTCGCCTTTTTAACTCTCTGTACCAGAACTCTCATGTGTTGCCTTTATGCGTTACCCGTTACTTGTTATTCGTCATTCGTCATTCGTTATTCGTCATTCGTTATTTGTCATTTGTCATTCGTTATTCTTCGTTTTTTACTCTTTGTGCCTCAGTATATATGCATCAAATTAATTACATGTTAAAATACTGAATCATTCCATGTCCAACAAGCTTATCGAAACTATAATCAGCAGTAATGAAGCGCAGCGAAACCGCTCAATTAATTCTCTCCTGCACAACAGGTCCTGCGATGAACTGTTAAAAGATGCAGAGCAACTTGATCAGTTTCGCAGAACCTCGACAAATCTGTACCACAAGGTCAGGGCCACATTATTTCTGTTTGTCATATACCGGTTTCACCTCCTGAACAGCAGAGGTATTGTCCAGCACGGACAGATACCCTTCGATGGAGTGAAAGCAGCATGTGACAGGGACTTTGAAACATCAATAGATATATACCTGAAAAGCAGTGCACACAACAGTGCCGTCTTCAGTGCATTGGCTGATGCATATTACAAACTATCATTCCAGTACCTCCTTGATCAGGTCAAGCTGTCCATGAGCCAGCGCAGGGAAAACCATGACCTGTATAACGTTCAGGGGCTTGATGATTATCCCTTTTCTGTTTCTGATGAAATGACAACACCTGACAGCGGATCAGGGAATTACCCGGTCGGCATGGATGCATCACCTGTGAGACTTGACCCTTCCCATAGTGGATGGTCAGATATCTTTTTTCTTGGAATGGATTTCCCTGAAGGTGCAAAGGTCATAAACATGTCTGTTGACCTCAGGGTCCATGGCAGCTCCGGTCCGGTAAGGCCTCCGTGTGAAGGCTATTGCCGATACATTGCAGAGCCTGTGGTTAAACTGGTCTCTGTTGATTTGAAGTCATCAAAAAATGTCACTTCAGTCAGTGAGTTATTTAACTTCGGAAACGATTACCTGTCACTATTGAAAGCTGGGGTCGTTGCGTCAGGCATTGTCCCGCCATGTTTTGAAGATAAAGATATCCCGCTGGCAGACATCCTCCATACGTTACTGGGAAAACCGGGAGGAATAGAAATTGTCACCATTGTACATGGAATTCCAAAAGGCTCGCGCCTTGCAGTAAGTACAACACTTCTTGCAACAATTATTACAAGGCTCATGAGGTTCAGCGGTCAGATCAGTAGCGTTACAGGACCACTTGGAGAACATGACCGCCGTATCGTTGCATCACGGGCGATTCTTGGAGAATGGCTTGGCGGCTCCGGCGGCGGCTGGCAGGATTCAGGGGGACTGTGGCCCGGAATAAAAGTGATCACAGGCCGGCCTGCCCGGAAAGGAGATCCTGAGTACGGGATAAGCAGGGGATGTTTACTGCCTGAACATGCTGTCTTCAGCAGGGAGATCATTCCTGAATCAGTTGAAGCAAATATCCTCGATTCCCTGATTCTGGTACATGGCGGCATATCAATGGATGTCGGGCCTGTTCTGGAAATGGTCACTGAAAAATATCTCCTGAAGCATGAAGAGGAATGGCAGGCAAGACTGAAAGGAATAGACCTGTTCGATCAGATTGTCAATGCGATAAAATCGGGAGACATGAAACAGCTCGGGGCCCTTACGACCGAAGACTGGGACACTTCACTTCAGGAAGTTATACCATGGGTAAATAACGCTTTTACAAGTACTTTAATTAATAATGTTAAGAATATACTTAAAGATAATTGCTGGGGATTTTTAATGCTTGGAGGGATGTCCGGCGGCGGAATGGCATTTATTGTAAACCCTGAACTGAAGGATTACTGCAAGAACAGAATTGTAGACATTATGTCTGATGTAAAGCAGCAGTATCGATATGCCCTCCCTTTTATCATTGATCCGGTTGCATACGATTTTGGAATAAATCACAAAGGAATTGTTGCGGAACTCCTGGAAGGAAATAAAGCCGTTATCCCTGAAATTGACTCTGACAGAGGGATAAATACGCAAAGCAGGTCAGACAGTACTGGACTGAATGAATCAGACATGAAGCAGACGTATGGGTTTAATCCTGATTCCCACGCACATATGAAACACCTGCTTAAAAAAGGTGATATCGGGCTTGCCAGCAACCGGCTGCCCCTGTCCACAACTGTAATAGATATACATGAGGGTGATATTCCTGATATAGACAACATGGATTCCCGTGAAGAATATTATAAAACCGGATGTGATGCACTGAAGAGAAATGAGATAGCAGTAGTCACCTTTGCCGGCGGAATGGGAAGCAGATGGAGCCAGGGGTCCGGTGTCATTAAACCAATCAGTCCATTTATTCAGATCAGGGACAGATACAGGACCTTTATCGAGCTGCATATAGCCAAGAGCAGAAAGAGCAATACGTTATCAGAGAGCACGGTCCCGCACGTTTTTACAACCAGCTACCTTACCCATGATGCAATATCAGACTATCTTAAAGACGCTGACTATTTTGGATACAGGGACCACGTATATCTTTCACAGGCAAAATCCATTGGACACAGGGTATTTCCGATGGAAAGGGACCTCCGCTTTTACTGGCAGGAACAACTCCAGCAAAAAATGGATGACAACATCCAGAAGGTGCAGGACGCAGCGCATGAGGCCCTGATAGACTGGGCGAAATCAAAAGGTGAAGGTGAGGACTATTGCGAAAACAGACCCATTTTGCGGTTCAATCCCCCGGGACACTGGTATGAAATACCTAATCTGATTAAAAATGGAACGCTTGCACAATTACTCATTACCTATCCTGACCTTAAACATATCTTCTGCCATAACATTGATACGATGGGTGCCAGTCTGGACCCCCTGATATGCGGGACACATATAAAAAACAATTCCTGCATTTCCCTTGAGGTCACACCGAGAAGAATCGAAGATGAAGGCGGTGGACTTGCCAGGGTCAACGGACAATTAAGATTGATAGAGGGCATGGCCCTCCCGCGGGAGGAGGATGAATATACATTAAGTTTTTACAATACGCTTACAAACTGGGTCTCCATAGATCTCCTGCTGAATTTTTTTGGTCTTGACAGAGAGACGGTGATACGGGCAGAACATAGTGCTGATGACATGAATAAGATCTCGGAGGCAGTTCATGCTGTTGAAAAGAAAATCCCCACATATGTAACGATCAAAAATGTAAAGTATGTCTGGGGCAGCGGTCAGGAAGACCAGTATCCCGTTGCTCAATTTGAAAAGCTGTGGGGCGATATGACCGGACTCGATAATGTTCACGCTTCATATATACATGTATCCCGATATCGCGGCCAGCAGTTAAAAGATACCTCTCTGCTTGATATCTGGGCCAATGACGGATCCCTTGAGTATTTAAAGGAGTTGATCGCTTTTTGATTCATACGTATTAACGAGAACCTATCTCAAAATTAACGAGTCACTGCCTGTCATACCCGCAGGTCGTTAGCGGGTATCCAGCCCCGTATAACATGACTCTGGATTCACGCCCAACAGATCGCGGGAATGACAGACACATGTGTACATGATTAATCCCACTGCAGAGTTGAGAAGTCGCAAAACAGGATGTCATTCCGGCATTCCTTTAACCGGAATCCAGCCCCGTATGAAAAGACTCTGGATTCCGGCTCAAAAGACTACCGGAATGACAAACGTGGCAAGCCACGGGGAATAATTTTCCAAGTGATCTTATTAAGAATTTATTTTACAGACACAATTGTTAAAATATACAAATTAATTCTTATGAATGAATAACCGGAGGTGTAATGGAAAATAAAAAAGCATCAATCATTAAGGGAAACAACAGGAAAGATAATATTCGAAAATGTCTTGAGCTGATCAGGGATGATCTGGAACCTGTGAAGCAGGCAAAAAACATTCTGATAAAACCCAACCTTGTAGCGCTGAAACCGGCTTTTGCAAACACCCATGTTGAAGCGATCGGGGCTGTTATCGAAGCCATCAGGGAATTGGCACCTGATACTCCCATTACTGTGGGAGAAAGCTCTGCCTCTGCATTTTATATGGGTCTCCCGACAACCAGTGTTTTTAAAGACTATGGGTACTATGAACTTGAAAAAAAATACACTCATCTCACTCTTACCGATTTTGATGATGATAAGGACGTTATCAACAGCCCTATCCACTCTGTAGTGGGAGATACACACCTGAGAATAACGAAACGGGTTGAAGAGTTTGATTATAAGGTGTCCCTTGCGATACCAAAGACCCATAATTTTGCTGTCGCAACCTTTGGCATAAAGAACATGGCAGGGCTGGTTTTAAGAAAAGACATGGCAATGATTCATGGCATGAAAGGCGGTATTGAGGTAGATGCCCCCAAAACACTTTTGGACAAGCTGCCGGCAGGGACAGTGTCAAAGGCCCGGAGGACATTACCGAACTGGCTTATCAATTTCCTGTTCAAACAGTACCCTACGTATAGAAAGAGCGTAAAAATGATCCATCACAATATAGTTGAGTTCGCAAAGAGGACATGGCCTGATCTGGTTGTGCTGGACGGTTTCGAATGTATGGAAGGAGATGGACCGGTTGACGGCACATCCGTGGATATGCATGTTGCGATTGCGTCTACCGACCCTGTCAAGGCAGACGGCATAGGAGCACGGTTAATAGGATTTGAACCAGAGGAGATCGGATATCTGTACTACCTGCAGAACGAGGAAAAAATGGGCAGGTACTCACTTGACAATGTAGTAGGCGACAGCCTGAACGGGCTTAAACGAACGTTTGTCCGTCACGGTACGTATGACATCCAGTGCCAGTGGAGGGAAGCCGCAGCCGGCCCCTGAAGGGTCTGATAATCCCTTTGTCAGGGGATCATTACTATGAGCTATTGTTGTGCATTAATGAGTGATTGTGTATAAACTCAATTCGTCTGTATGTCATTCCGGCATTTCTTTGGCCGGAATCCAGATCATTTTAGTTCCCCGCTTTTGCGGGGACATGTTTGGATACCCGCTTAATACCTGCGGGCATGACAGGAACAATTTTTTTAAATCCGAGATAGATTCCGGTTATTTACATTACCAGGTGTAGTTTTATACGATTAACGAACAACAAGTAACAATTAACTTTTAAATATGCAACGCATCCCTGAAGAAGAATTAATGGACACTGCTGCACAGGCGCGTGCTTATGCTGATGCAGATTACTCAGGGCCGCATGATGCGTTCATTTTATATTTCAGAACCAGGTTCCCTGAGTTCAGGAAAGGCAAGGTCCTCGATCTTGGATGCGGGCCCGCTGATATTACTATCCGTTTTGCTGAGGCATTTCCGGAAGCAGTCATGACCGGATTGGACGGCGCGCAGGAAATGCTCACCATTGCAATTGATGATGTACACAATAGGGGCCTGTCCAGTCGTATAACACTAAAAAGATGCCTGCTTCCTGATACATCCCTGCCTTCCCGTACATTTGATGCCGTTATTTCTAACAGCCTGCTGCACCACCTGAGAGATCCCTCGGTTCTCTGGCAAACAGTTAAAAAAAGTGCCAAAACCTGCGCTTCTGTTTTTATTATGGACCTTATGAGGCCGGAACATACTGATGACGCAGAAAAACTGGTTGCATTACATGCTTCTGAAGCGCCACCAATACTCAGGAAGGATTTCTACAATTCCTTGCTTGCCGCCTATAGACCAGATGAGATCAGGGTCCAGCTTGCTTTAACAGGATTTGGCAGTCTGGCTGTTGAGGCAGTAAGTGATCGTCATTTAGTAGTATGGGGTACATCAAATTAGGGCGCGCGCACGGTTGCTCCCCTGCGGTTAAAATTATCCCCTGATATAGATCGGCTGGCAGCATACGAATTTTATAGATTAATGTACATCATATACAGTAAAATATTAAAGTCGTTTTTATTCCAACAGGAAATTTCCCAATGAGCAGGAAATAACGCATGCATTCAGAACAGAAAAGTGAATTCCTCGGTACAGCTTTCAGAGCTGCAATGCTTGCCGGCGACCTGATCCTTCAAAACCTGGGAAAACTCTCAGAGCATGACATTAACACGAAACATGCCTCTGACTTTGTCACCCGTGTTGACAGGGAATCAGAAGACCTCATCCTGGCTACGATAAAAAAGAAGCATCCCAGACACCATTTTCTTGCCGAGGAGTCTGTAAAAGAAAACATCACGACAGATTACAGATGGATCATTGATCCTCTTGATGGTACAACAAATTACATTCACAATTACCCTGTCTTTTCCGTCTCCATAGCCCTTGAATATAAAGGTGAAATAATTCTTGGAGTCGTGTATGACCCGTTACGTGAAGAACTCTTTACTGCTGAGAAAGGCAGGGGCACTTTTCTTAATGGCCGGCCTGTCACGATTTCATCTGTGAATAATCTGGATAATGGTCTTATCGCAACAGGATTTCCTTTCCGCAAAAAAAACCTGCTTGATCCTTACATGGACCTTTTCAAGAATATTTTCAACCAGGTGAGCGACATAAGAAGGGCCGGTTCTGCTGCACTCGATTTTGCCCATCTTTCCTGTGGACGATGCGATGGTTTTTTTGAGCTTGGCCTCAGCCCGTGGGACATGGCAGCCGGGAGCATATTGATTTCCGAATCCGGCGGGATCGTCTCTGATTTTGGAGGAGGAAAGGACTATCTGAACTCCGGCAATATTGTCGCTGCGACACCTA
This sequence comes from Thermodesulfovibrionia bacterium, assembly GCA_947258735.1. Next base: position 16,008 of record CAMYJJ010000044.1, read on the forward strand.
TGCTTAATGACAA
>CAMYJJ010000045.1 GCA_947258735.1 Thermodesulfovibrionia bacterium
AATCAGTTCAACTTCTGATCATAACCTTGAGGAAAAGACAGCTGAGAACTACATCCAGTTGGGCTGATGTTTATCCGAATGGTTCGATTGACTAAAAGGGTGCGTACACCCACACGCTATTGGCAACTTCTATCTCACCGTATTTAGTCCTTGAATGCTGCAAATTTTATTAATATGGCGGCCAGTTTAGATTTATACATATTCCAACTCTCTTGGTGCAATAGGTCTTCCTCTGAATTCGAGAATCGCTTTAACCTAAATAATTCGCGAAAACTTGTCGATCATGTTATTTCACATTACAATTTTACTTATTGTTGTAAAGGTCTTCATACCTTAGATTTAATCACATTTGTCCCAATTATCTTGAATTATTAAAGAGTTAATGTTTTAATATCCAAAAACATGCCCCGGAGGTAGAATGAATAATATTGATAATGAAACACTCGAGCGACTTGCAGAAGCCGCACACAAGGTATGGATGGATGGCAAGCTTCGAGATGGCTGGAAGTATGGGCCTGAAACAGATAAAGACAACAAGATTCACAGCTGTCTTGTGCCTTATGATCAGTTAAGTGAGTCGGACAAGGATTCGGATCGTGATATGGTCCGGGGTATTCCTGATATTTTGGCCGCTGCCGGCTACAAAATGGTTAAGTCAGACGAAAAGTAATAGTCTCATTTAGATTCCAATATAACTGTGTGTCGACTGCTGTATGAAAAAGGGGAGTAATATGGCAAAAAAAACTGCTTCTAAAAAGAAAACATCAAAAAGTCCTGGTAAAAGTACTAATTCGAATCCGAGTATATTCGTCACAGGTGATGCGAGCATAGACAGGTTTATCTACCTTGAAGATGTTCAGGATAAGCCTGCAAATCTCCGGGATGCCTGGGTTGATGCGAAACGTTTTTGGAGAGTTAATCTGGATGGTGGTTCCGGGAATCTCATTCAGTATTTAAAAGCTGCCGGGATAAATGCTGCTGATCCCTGCCCCAAACCTCATGACATTGCAGAATCTATTTATATTTTGACACGGGGAAGAGAAAAAAAAGACCAGAAATGGTGCATTGGCCAGGCTATAACAGCTGGTGAACGTGAATATCCATCGGGTGAATTAGAAAAATGTTCATATGAAATAGCATCTGACAGCACACCAGCGGTCATTCTTGATTTTAATCAGGGCTGGTTATTAAAGAACAAGGATGCAGTTAAGAGTTTTCTTAGAAACAGACAGTATATTGTCAGAACACACGATCCTTTGATAGAAAATTGGAAGAACGTTCGAAAACAGGGGAAAAAGAAAGGTATATGGTTTTCTCCTATACAGGATATGGCAAATGGTTCACTCTGGTTCCCGGGAAACTGGGAAAATATGCGTGAGAGGTTACTTGTTTATCTTCAGACAGATAACACAATCTGGCAGAAAGGAAAATGGCAGCAGTATGTTGTAATTCAAATATCATATGATGGTGTTTTTGTAGTGGGGCCAGGTATTGCTGATAAGGGGAAATTATTAATTTACAAAGGTGATCAACCTGGCTCTTTTTTAAGGAAAGGATATGGGACTGTAGTAGCAGGCGGGATAGTTTTTGTTTATTCATTGACTAAGCCACTGTTTTCATCCACTACACTTAATAAGGATAATATTCTTGATTCTGCAAAAGCGGGGCTTGCACGAATTCGTACAGTGGTAAAGGAAGGGTACGTTGGGCCTAAGGATAAAGAAGACAACTGGAAACAACCTACAGCAACAAATCTTCCGGTAACGGTCTTAGAACATGCTGATATAAAAGATATTATTTTATATAATAAACCTCCCATTGCAAATACTAAAACAGCTTGCGAAATAATATGCTGCAGTGATAATGATCTTCGTGAAAAGACTGTCTTTAGTCTTGGCAACCTGTTAACATCATCTCCTGATTATGCTGACACACTGCTTCGACTCACCAGTAGAGTAGAAGCCCATGTTAATAATGGTAAGGATATGCTTTCTTTTTCAATCTTTGGCGGTCCTGGATCCGGGAAGTCTTTTATTGCTAAACAGATAGCTAAAGTCGTTGATAATCCGTCGAAAAGTAAGTTTGAATTCCTGACATATAATATCTCCCAGTTTGATGATAGTTCACGTCTTTTATATGCCTTCAAAGAGATTCAGACAGCCAGTACTCAAGGGAAAATACCATTTGTTCTATGGGATGAATTTGAAACTTCTTATAGAGGGGAAAAAGCCGGCTGGATATCTTCTTTTCTCATGCCTATGCAGGATGCTGAATTTTTTGACGGCATGAGTAATCGTGGTCTTGGTAAATGTATTTTTGTATTTATCGGGGGCACATTCAAGGATGACCATGAGTTTAATAAATGGGCATCATCTGATGAGGGGAAGAATTTAAAGGGGCCGGATTTTCACAGCAGGCTGAGCAGCAGCCTGACTGTTCCTTCGGTAGTCCTTTCTCCTGATTCGAAAAATTCGAGCGACCCTGCATTGCTTGTAAGGGCAGTGCTGATCAGGGCTTTTCTAAAAAAACAGGAAAAGCTCGAATCAATATCTCAGGATGTTCTTGCCTTCCTGTTGCATGTTCCTTTAGAACATGGCGTGCGTAGTCTGGAGAAAATAATCTCCGCAAGTGAATTGAGCAAGACAACCTTTTTTGATTCAATTCACCTGCCATCCCTTGACGTGCTTCAATTGCATGTCGATGAATCAAAATTAGAAAAGAGAAAGTCTATTAATAGCTATCTCAATTATATTAAACTTCATTACTACCAGGATATGCCTCTTGAGCTTGAGTGGAGCAAGAAGGATTAACATCTTGAAATATTGAGTCTTATGAGGGATATTCTCGCCATACCATTCCGAATTACAATCGGCGTCACTGGTCACCGTACACTGGAAAATGTTGATGAGTTGCGTCCGACGATCCATAAGGTTATCGAAGATATCTTTAAGAAAAATCCAGAGGCAAACACAGCAAACACACGGAAATAAAACTGTCTGTATTGTCTCCGCTTGCGGAAGGTGCTGACACGCTTGTTGCGAAAGAAGTGTTTGCATATGATAACGACTCAATGCTCAAGGTTGTTCTTCCGCTGAATAAGTCAGATTACCTTGAGGATTTTAAGTCTGGAGAGTCAAAAGAAGAATTCAGACAATTACTGTCACAGGCAAGATATTCACTTACATTGCGGGAAAGGGATTTGAAAGACGACTATCCTTTGGCAATGCTTGGCGATGCAAGAAGGAATGCTTATGAAGATGTTGGTAAGTTTGTTGTTGAACGCTGCGATATATTAATTGCAATATGGGACGGTGAGCCCTCCAGGAGCAGGGCAGAATGCGGAACTGCAGATATTGTACATTATGCAGAGGAAGTTAATTGTCCCCATTACATTATAAATCCAGCGAACCCATCTCAATATAAATGTATAAAGGGTGAGGGAATATTAAAGGACTTATTGAATAAAGTAGATGCATTTAACAAACATATAATCAAAGCCCCACCACAGGAAGAGTATATTCAGAATGAATATGATGAGCTTTTTTCAGAGGAGAAAATGCCGGAAGCAAAGAATATCCCGGAGGTAGTTAAAACCCTTATCAAAGAAAAACTCATTCCATACTATACTGTAGCATCGTCTGTAGCTAAAGAGTGCCAGAACACGCACCACAAGACAGGTAAGAAGGCCTTCTGGCTGGCTTTCCTGGCAGTTGTCATTGTTGGTTTTGGCATCATTTTTCTTCATACTCCTTCTTATATATTTGGTATTGAGTTCGTTATTCTGGGCTATATCTTTTTCACAATATGGAGGGCAGACAGGAAGAGGGTACACAAGAACTGGATAGAACACCGCTTTCTTGCTGAGCGTATTCGTTCCGGTTTGTTTATGGCAGCATCCGGAGTGGAGATATCACCTTTTTTTATCAGAAAACGTGTAGTACATACTGAAGACTCCAAGACGGCTACCATTACAGAACGTTTTTTCAGATGGAGTATTTCTTTATTGAGGAGACAGAAGTTAACCCCCAGGGATTCAAGCAGCTGGATGCTCCTTGCCTTCAAGGAGATATGGGGGGAGATGCCTAAACTGGCACGGTGCAGTGAGGATACATGTCAGGAAGTAGGAGATTATTTGACAAAGGCATGGATCGAAGAGCAGATCAATTATCATACAGAAAAATATAAGGATAACCAATTTAAAGATATTATCGATGAAATGAAGGGTGAACTAATATTTTTCATTGCATTTGGTCTCGCCCTTGCCCATTTCATTATTCCTATGATCGATGAACAGTTCCATCACTCCGTGTCGGCCAACATACTGACTCTTGCCACTCTGATATTCCCACCGCTTGCAGCTACGATTGAATCGATCAGGTTTCATAGTGAATACAAAAGGCTTTATGTCAGAAGCAGGAAGCTGACGGTAGAGTTGAATGAACTGAAGGGCTCCTTCAGGCTACTTTCACCCGGCAAGCTTGAATATCTTGTGCGGAAGACAGAGAAGATCATGCTTAATGAATCTAGAGAGTGGTTAGCGCTTATGAGTCCCTTGGAATTGCATAAGGTTGTTTAATAATAAAATTGTACGGTTTTGAAAATATCCCATACGGTATTAACTAATGAAAAAGGACAATCTACCAAATCGCTGGAGGATTGTAAAAGTTTTTATCTCCTCTACTTTCCGCGACATGCATGCGGAGCGGGATCAGCTGGTTAGATTTGTTTTCCCTGAACTGAAGGAAAAGTGTCGCAAGAGGAAAGTTCATCTTATTGATGTAGATCTTCGGTGGGGAGTTTCAGAGGAAGATGCCGAAGGTGGTAAGGCACTGGATATATGTCTGGATGAGATTGACGCATGCAGGCCTTATTTTCTCGGTTTATTAGGGCATCGGTATGGTTTTACACCAGAAGGACAGGAACATTCCATTACTGCCCAAGAGATTTTTCATGGGGTTTTCATAATGATGTTCCAAATCAGGTTGTTGATATTAGAAAGATTATTGATGGGAAATTAGAGGGTGAAACTCTCTCTGATGAACAGCTGAACTGTTTGATTCAATGTTATCCTTATGATCCAGAGAAGAATAAGTATCTTCTGAAAGAAGGTGTGACGAATGAAGACCTAAAGATCATTCGAACTGTATTTAAAAGATATTCAGTTTACCAGCAAGAGCGCAGTTTTTTCTTTTTCCGTACAGAGGAATTGTCTCGAGAATTAGCTGGAGATAAAATAGCTGACTTCTTTGAGACTAATGATACTAACAGGAAGAGACTTGAAGAACTAAACGATGCTATCAAAGATGATAAATATGGATTGCGGTGTTTTGAATACGATCACCTTGAACCGGTTGATGAAAAAGATGAAACGGCATTTAGCAGAAAGGTCGCAAATGCTCTCTGGTCAAAAATTGAAGCGGAAATTGAAGAGAAGTTAGAAGTTTCAGAAGAAAAAGACTGGCTTGAGGAAGAAGCAGAGTTTCATGAGCTTTTCATGGCTGACCGTACTCAGAGGTTTGTTGGCAGGAAAGATATACTAGATAAAATGCACTCCTTTTGTAGGGGCGATTGGCCGATCGCCCAAGCTGAGGGCGTTTCGCAATACGTCCCTATGCCAAATGTCATGGTAATTTCAGGGGAACCGGGATGTGGGAAATCTGCACTATTTGCACGTTTTACTGAAGAAATAATGCATTAGCATCCGGATTGGATGATAATTCCACATTTTGTTGGCGCATCTCCTGTATCAACAAACCTTAGACAAACACTCCTGAGTTTTTGCTCTCAATTAAACAGAAGGATTAAATCAACAGAAAAAGTGCCAGAAGATATCAAAGAACTTATAAAGATATTTCCTGCATTACTGGATAATGCTGCCGAACAAAAGAAGGTTTTACTTATACTTGACGCTGCCAATCAGTTTGAGGATGCAGACAACGCCCATAATATGCAATGGCTGCCCCAGGATTTGCCTATAAATGTCAAGGTGGTTATCAGCACCTTGGCAGGAAAGGTTCATGACAGTCTGTTGGCTAGGCGTGACGCTCCTTCGGTTGAACAGGTGCATGGTCTGGACGAAGAGGAGATAAAAGAGCTCGTCCATGAATACCTCCGGGAAATTAGGCATGAATTCCCCGGCCCAAAGGTTGAGGATGCTTTTTTTACTAAAATCAGGAAAGGAAATCCTCTCTATATCCTGGTGGCTCTTGAAGAGTTGCGTATATTTGGCCAGTTCAAAGCATTGGCAGACAGGATAAACCAACTGCCTGATGATGTGCCGGCACTTTTTGGCCAGGTGTTAAAGCGGATTGAGTCGGATTTCAACCCTGACCTTGTGCAAGACTGCATGTCCTATATCGCCTGCGGTAGGCAGGGTATGACCGGCGAGGAACTTCAGTCTCTTCTCTATTGCCATGCACCCCGACATGACTCGGAATTGTGTCCCGACAAATTACCGGATATGCTCTGGGCACGGCTTTTTCGAGCCTTTGGTCCGTATCTCTTTGAGCGATCCGGAGTCATTGATTTTTTCCATGGTCAGCTCAAGGAAGCAGTGGGTAAACGGTATTTGAAAGACAAGGAAGACCGAAATAACTGTCATCAAATCATTGGTGATTATTTTGATACACGATGGCAGGAGCCGTATCACAGAGCAATAGATGAGTTGCCTCATCAAAGGAACAAAGCAACTGATTTCAAGGGGCTTGAAGATGTGCTCACTGATCTTGAGTTCATCGAGGCCAAATGTGCCGCCGGGATGACTTATGGGCTTATTAATGATTATCTTGTCGCTTTGGCTGATGCGGATGCATCTATGCCTGAATACAGACGAATTGAGACATTCAAGGCTTTTTCCCAGGGGCAGTCCCATATTCTAAATCTGTATCCTGAGCTTACTTTTCAGCAGGCGATCAATCAACCGGATGTTTCATTACCGTTCCAGGCCGCACAACAGTTGCTTGGTGCCAGTAAGATCGAGCGGCCATGGGTTGAATGGAAGAATAAACCTCAACACAAATCACCATGCATAATGACCCTGGCCGGTCATTCAAAATGGGTAAACTTCTGCGCCTATTCACCGGATGGCAGCCGCATCGTCTCGGCTTCCGAGGATAATACCCTCAAGGTGTGGGATGCTGAAACTGGCGCGGAAGTAGCCACCTTGGCTGGTCATTCAGAGCAGGTAGCTTCCTGCGCCTTTTCACCGGATGGCAGCCGTATCGTTTCGGTTTCCGAGGACAATACCCTCAAGGTTTGGGACGTTGTTACAGGTGCGAAAATCACCACCTTGGCCGGTCATTCACAATCGGTAGAATCCTGCGATTATTCACCGAGTGGCAGCCGTATCGTCTCGGCTTCCGTGGACAACATCCTCAAAGTTTGGGACGCTGGTACAGGTGCGAAAATCACCACCCTGGCCGGTCATTCAGGCTCGGTAACATCCTGCGCCTATTCACCGGATGGCAGCCGCATCGTCTCGGCTTCCGAGGATAATACCCTCAAGGTGTGGGACGCTGAAACTGGCGCGGAAATCGCCACCCTGGCCGGTCATTCAAACGGGGTAACATCTTGTGCATATTCGCCGGATGGCAGCCGCATCGTCTCGGCTTCCGAGGACAAAACCCTCAAGGTGTGGGACGCTGAAACAGGTTCGGAAATCACAACCCTGACCGGTCATTCATACATTGTGCATTCCTGTGCCTATTCGCCGGATGGCAGTCGTATCGTCTCGGCTTCCTGGGACAATACCCTCAAGCTGTGGGATGCTGGAACAGGTGCGAAAATCGCCACCTTGGCCGGTCATTTAAACTTGGGAATATCCAGTGCCTATTTGCCGGATAACAACCGTATCGTCTCGGCTTCCTATGACAATATTCTCAAGCTGTGGGACGCTGAAACAGGCGCAATAATTGCTGCGTTTTCTGGGAATGGAAGCTTATCTACTGTTAATTTCTCAACATCAGGACAAATAATAGCCGGTGACAAAGGAGGAACAATTTATTTTCTTACCTTAAAAAACATCAATTTCTCACCACCATTTACCACACCAGAAAAACTCTACCGTGACAAGGAAATCAGCGCCCTATGTAAATGGTGCGGCACCCGCTTTAACCCAAAAGACAAAATCATCGACGCCATCCGTTCCATAAACAGCCACCTCTCACCAGATCAGTCTCCCTGCACATCACTCCCGCAAGAAGCCTGGGATGAACCAATACTCAACTCCGAGTGCCCCCACTGCCACAAACCACTCAAGTTGAATCCGTTTCTGGTGGAAGGCAAAAAAAAAGTGATCTCGAACGCTGGAGACTCGAAAATTGTGGAGTTAATGTACCGAAATATTTCAAACTCAACAACAGTATATCATCAACAGGAAGTTAAATATCTTTGAATTATCAGAACAGCTTGGCAATATAAGTGAGGCCTGCCGGAGACTGGGTGTAAGTCGAAGTCATTACTACGATATCAAGACAGCCTTGCAGGAAGAAGGTGTGTCTGGATTGCTGGAGAAAGCCCGGAACAAGCCCCGGATAGGCAACCGAGTCGCCCCTGAGATCGAGGAGCGAGTCCTGAGTTATTCACTGGAAAACCCCATGCATGGTCAGACCCGTACAGCCAATGAGCTGAAGATCGAGGGAGTGATTGTCAGTCCTGGTGGTATTCGCAGTATATGGCTGAGGCATGAACTTGAGAGAAGATCTCTTCGTCTAAAACGGCTTGAGAAATAAGCTGCTGAAGAAGGACATGTACTAACAGAGAGTCAAGTGCAGGCACTGGAGCAGGCCAAAGAAGAGAAGGAAGCTCACGGCGAGATAGAGACCCATCATCCCGGCTTTTTGTTTGGGCAGGATACGTTCTATGTGGGTTATATCAAAGGCATAGGCAAGATATACCAGCAGACAGATATTGATACCTACTCCAATACTGGCTTTGCCAAAGTATACACAGAGAAGACGGCATTGACAGCAGCCGACTTCATGAACGACAAAGTGCTGCCATTCTTCGACTCTCACAACCTGCCGCTACTGAGGGTTCTGACAGATCGGGGCACCGAGTACTGCGGTGTCAGGGAGCAGCATCCTTACCAGTTGTTTCTGTACCTCAATGACATTGACCACAGCAGAACCAAAGCCCGGCATCCACAGACCAATGGTTGCACAGAGCGGTTCAACCAGACCATCTTAGATGAGTTCTATCAGGTTGCTTTCAGGAAAAAGATATACACTACTTTAGATGATATCCAGACTGATCTTGATGAGTTTCTCCTGAGATACAACACACGGAGAACCAATCAGGGTAAGCACTGCAAGGGCAGAACTCCGATGGATACTTTCACCCATGGACTTGAACTTTGCAGAACTTATATTCATGATAGAAAGGAGGATGATTTAGAAGCGGCGCAAACAACTTAATCGGAAGGCCGATTGTACACGCAATTAGTGACTATCGCATCTGAAATTAACTGGGTAGTGTCGCGTCTACGCATTACGCATTTTCCTGAAGAACGTAGACGCGACACTACCCATTTATAATATGGTAAAATCCTTTCCTCTCACTCTGGTCTGTTCTCTTTATGTTCATAACGGATCCAGTAAAAAGTTTTCCAGGATGAGTTGTGTTCCGAGTAATCATAGCTGACATATTCCTTGTAGTGTCTAATGCGAACACGCACCGGGCAGGCTTCTCGATGAATCCTAATGGTTCTCATATTATTTACACTACCCATTGGAGAAAATAATGAGGAACGTGACCTTGCAAACTATTACCCTTCTGTTGAACAGGCGGATCCACAAATGTTTCACACGGCTAAGTGCTCGGAATTTTTACCAATATGTGTTGCCAAGATGAGTACGCTTATTAACGACCGTATGTAACACTGCAAGGTTCATAAGGCTTGTAAAGATAACGACCTTTAAACCCTTAGAAAATAACATTTATAATGACTGCCATATTAATCTCTAAGCAAATTAATTAGCTAATTAATTTGCTTTAAGGAAAATAAATTAGTATTATATCTCTATGTTACGAGTACGGTATCTGACATCCCGCATTGTTGAAGACCTGAAGGATAAAATGGTTTTTGTCGGTGGTCCGCGGCAGGTCGGGAAAACTACGCTCTGTTGTAATCTTGTTGCAGCCCACTATAAACAGTCAGCATCATTTAACTGGGACAACAGGTCAGACAGAAAAAGCATAATGACATCTTCTTGGCCCGGCGATGCTGAATTGCTCATCTTTGATGAACTCCATAAATACCGCAAGTGGAAGAGCTTCATTAAAGGAGAGTATGACAAACTGAAGGATGTGTACAAGTTTATCGTCACCGGCAGTGCAAGGCTTGATCTGTTCAGAAGAGGTGGCGATTCCTTGCAGGGGAGATATCATTATTACAGACTGCACCCCTTTACCCTGTCCGAGATACATGGAAAACCTTCAAACATAACCCCAGGTGAAGAACTCCTTTTCAGTGAAAGGAGTGTGCCTCATTCTGACATTGAGGCGTTGGAAATCTTCGGGGGGTTTCCTGAACCATTTATTAAGCAGAACAAAAGGCACCTGAGGCGATGGCAAAACGAGAAGATTGAACGCTTGTTCAGGGAAGACATACTGGATACCCAATCTATAAGGGATGTAGGGAACATGAAACTGCTTGGAGACATTCTGCCTTCAAAGGTCGGATCTCTTCTTTCACTTAACTCAATCAGGGAGGACCTTGAAGTCAGTTTCAGAGCGGTCTCCAACTGGATGAATATTCTCGAGGCCTTTTATTACCATTTCAGAATATATCCCTATACATCAAAGAAAATCAGATCCCTTAAAAAAGAGCCGAAACTTTATCTTTGGGACTGGTCCGAGGTTGAAGATGAAGCGGCCCGCTTTGAAAATCTCGTTGCTTCCCATCTGCTTAAGCTCTGCCACTTTTTAAATGATTATGAGGGGTATAAAGTTGAACTTAACTTTCTGCGGGATGTTGACAAACGTGAGGTTGACTTCCTTGTTACGATCGATGGAAGACCCTGGTTTGCAGTGGAAGTAAAACTTAATGACACAGCGTTATCTCCGCATATCCTTTACTTCAAAGACAGGTTGAACATCCCGTATCTATATCAGATTGTCAGGACACCAGATATAGACAGGCTGGAAAAAGGTGTTAGAATAATCTCAGCGGGTAAATTTTTATCGGGACTGATTTAAGCTCAAGTTTAATCCCATTTATAATATGGTAAAATCCTTTCCGTTCACTCTTGTCTGTTCTCTTTATGTTCATAACGGGCCCAGTAAAAAGTTTTCCAGGATGAGTTGTGTTCCGAGTAATCATAGCTAACATATTCCTCGTAGTGTCTAAAGCGAACACGCACCGGGCAGGCTTCTCGATGAATCCTAATGGTTCTCACATTATTTACATTGCCCGATTCTATACCGAATGCAACCTCGACCCATTCATCCTGCCAGACAATTTTCACCTTGTTGCCATTGCTGTCAACAATGGTGTCAATTTCTATCCCTCTTCTTGTGTACTTATTGCTGCCATTCCGCCCATAATACATACCGGTGACGTCAATAAAATCAGCCTCTATTATCTTCACATCTTCCTTTTCTTCTTTTTGTTCCTTCATTGATCACCTCCTCAACCTATTGCAATTCTAACAGAAAAACCGGAAAGCCCACAATGTTTATATATTGTGTTTCTATATATTTTTCATGAAGTATGAGCTAATGCGCAAAAGTAAAATTAATAAACATTGACATAAGCGAAAAACTGAGAATCCGCAATGCCAGGAAATACTGATGATTTATTTTGGTAACGAATAAACTCCCGTCCGACTGAAGATATATAACCATAATAAACGATTTCGATTTTTGTCTTTTATAGAAGATTTTAATTTATAATGAGTGACGTTACGTGCTGTTGCGGCTATAGATGCAAAAAATGTTACGTTTTTCTTAAGAAACAGTTGAAATTCAAGGAGTAATGATACCATCTCCACTCATCAACACTTACCAATAAAAAATGGGAGAATCACTGGTTGAAAGTGAGTATAAAATAAGATAAGTATAAGATTCATTTAATTTTATATTCCTACATTCACTTCCAAAACTTCCACCAGAACTTTTTCTTTTTTTTCAACAGAGCATCTAAATTATCTTTTACAGTCTGAGTAGAAGGATTTTCCCTGCCAAGCACCTTTTCAAATATCGCAAGTGCTCTGCGGTAAAGCGGCTCTGCCCCTTCATAGTCCCTTTTGTCAGTAAGCGATGAGGCAAGGTTGTTTAGGCTTCTTGCCGTATCAGGATGCTCCCTGCCAAGCACCTTTTCCCTTATCTCAAGTGCCCTGCGGTGAAGCGGCTCTGCCCCTTCATAGTCCCTTTTGTCAGTAAGCAATGAGGCAAGGTTGCCTATGCTTGTTGCCGTATCAGGATGCTCCCTGCCAAGCACCTTTTCCTTTATCTTAAGTGCCCTACGAATAAGAGGCTCTGCCCCTTCATAGTCCTTTTTGTCAGTAAGCGATGAGGCAAGGTTGTTTAGGCTTCTTGCCGTATCAGGATGCTCCCTGCCAAGCACCTTTTCACTTATCTCAAGTGCCCTGCGGTGAAGCGGCTCTGCCCCTTCATAGTCACCTTTGCTATTAAGTACTCCGGCCAAGTTATTTAGGCTATTTGCCGTATCAGGATGGTCCCTGCCAAGCATCTTTTCACTTATCTCAATTGCCCTGCGAAAAAGCGGCTCTGCCCCTTCATAGTCCCCTGTGCTCCTAAGCAATAAGGCAAGGTTGTTTATGCTTCCTGCCGTATCAGGATGGTCCCTGCCGAGCACCTTTTCCCTTATCTCAAGTGACCTGCGGAAAAGCGGCTCTGCCCCTTCATAGTCACCTTTGCTATAAAGCAATAAGGCAAGGCTGTTTATGTTCTGTGCCGTAGAAGAATGCTCCCTGCCAAGCACCTTTTCAAATATCGCAAGTGTCCTGCGAAAAAGCGGCTCTGCCCCTTCATATCTTGCATTAAGGTCCAGGAAAAACGCTGTTGCATTCAGTAGAAAAGCAAGATCACTCTCTTCCTTATCCCCCTTTTCATATTCCTCAATCATCTCGTTATGGGCACTTACCATATCAAATATACTCTCAAGTCTCAGCCAGTAACCCATATGTTCATATTGCTTTTTGTCTGTACCGAGATTCAAAAACATCTTTGCATCCGTGATGCAGTCCTTTAATCTCTCCCAACTCCCTGACTCGCAAAGCTGCCAAGGAAGTTCATCAGCCTTCCTTTCAGTCAGTTCCTTTTGCTTGTCAAAATAATCGGCTATCTTCAAATGATATTCCTTCTTTGCATCCTCACCCCTTAAATACCTGTCCTCTACGGCCTTTCTGAGAAAATCATGTGAAAAACTGAACAATCCTGACTGGCTGACCAGTGATTCCTCTGCTGCCAGATAAAGAGGTGACCAGATGGCATTTGGAAGCGGATCGTCTGCTGATCGAAGCAATTGCAGAAGCTCTCTCTCTGTAAGCCCCCTTCGTGATGCCCAGACCAGCGACATCGCATCCTTCACCAAATTAGTTCGCTCTTTTTCGTAATCCCTTTCATACCGCTCAAGTATTCTCTCGTACAGGTCATCTACTGTTTCTGCTTCAAGGTAATGTCTTATCCTCTCTTTAAGCGTGAAATGCTCGCCGTGATATCTCAGCTCATCAAGCAGTGCCTTTAGATACAGAGGATTATTTGTGTGTTCGGCATTTGCTATTAGCTCAACATGCTCTTTCTCCAGTGTCTTGGTAAATCTCTGCAGGTACTCGGGGATCAGTCTCATTTTCTCATCGATAGTTAACAGCTCTACTTTCATTGACGGCAGGTTTCGCCTGTTTAAGGCATCAAGGCTTTTGCCCGGAAGTGTTGAGAGGATAACCTTTATATTCGGTGGAAAATGAACGGGGAGCCAGCCAAGCTCACGGGCATTGTCTTTGTCATCAAGCTGGTTCAGGGCATCAAGGATAAGAACAAGTTTCCCTTTTGCTGATGCTTTAGCAATCCATTGGGGAAATGCCTCTACGACTTTCTTGGGGTCAGTGGGTATTTCATCGGAAAATCCCCCCTCACCCCCCTTTGCTAAAGGGGGGATACTACCATGGTCCTTGGTCTCAGGTTCATAACGCTCCTGTATCTCCTCCATGATTTGCCTGAGTAGACGAACATAGTCTGCACTGTCAGAAGTACTACCGATAAAGTACGTGATAATAAATTCATCCGGATTACTCTGCCGATATCGTGCTACCCAGTTGGCAATCAATGCCGATTTGCCAGACCCCGACTCTCCAAGAATCACAAGAGGGGGATCTTCACTTTTCACATGATCATCAAGCCTCTTAAAATACTCGTCCCTCCCTATATAGACCTTTCTCCGCGCCTCTGCAAATGCCTCATGGTCTAGCCGCTCCCGCTCAAGGGCAGAGGGGACTTCTTCTTTGGGGAATCTTTCACTAATAGCTGTCCACAGGTCCTCAAGCACCTGCTGTCCCAATTCCTCCGCGTTAGGGAAATTCATACGCACAGGTACTGGATAGTTCTTCTCATGTTTAAGGATTTCTTCTTTGAGTTTCTTAAGCTTATCCAGCGATTCATCTTCCTCTGGCTTATACCCTTCTTCATTTAAAATTTCTTTTTCAATCTGTTCGGATATTTGCGGATCACGGAAGTAAAAGAAGGAAACTCCCTCCATTTCAGGACTCTCGAGCACCCCATGGATTATCTCAAGCTCTGTTATGCTCTTCTCCCTGTGTTGCTTAAGCCACGGCTGTATTTCCTCCAGCTTATCATCCGCCTCCTCCGGCACCCATCCGTATCGGGCTCCGAGGACTCCGATGAAATAAGGGCTGCAGCGTTCTATTTCAGCCAGACATATCGGCAGCACCTTGCCCTCAGCCTTCTGCTCATCAGTAACACCCCACCTGAGGTCAACTTCGCTAAATTCAATGCCCCGTTCCCTGCACAGTTTCCTCAGTTCCGGGAATGTAAACTTCACAAGGTATTCCCTTTCATGCTTCATATCCCGGAAAGTGGAGGATACGAAGACACGCACCTCGCGCCTCTTTGACTGAAATTGTATCGGGCTTGTGTTATCCTCTGCGGAAGAAGAGAGTTCGCTGAATTTTGAAGATGATGACCTGTCTTTACCGCCGAAAAGTCGTTTCCAGAAGCTCATGATTTCCTCTTTTTTGATTATTCATTTAGTATCTGCCTTTCCTCTTTTTAATGGAATGGTAATTTGACCCTT
>CAMYJJ010000046.1 GCA_947258735.1 Thermodesulfovibrionia bacterium
AAGACATTCAGGCTGACATGCCGGACCAGGCAGACATTACGTATAAAGTAGAAATTAAAATGGGTGATCCTGTTGAGCAGATTATTGATATGGCGGAAAATGGAAAATTTGACCTCATCGTAATGGGCCGTCATGGAGACAGGCCAATCAAGACTGCAGTGGTTGGTGACATTGTCCGCAGGGTGGTGCGGCATACTGAAATACCTGTGTTGATAGTGAAGGTGCCGGAGTAAGGGCGAACGGCCGTTCGCCCCTACATGTGAATTCATATAAATATGAAACTGATCCGCTTTGGAGAGCCCGGTAAAGAAAAGCCGGGCATTATTTTACCTGATGGCAAAAAAGTTGATGTCTCTTCTTTTGGAGAAGATTATGATGAGGATTTTTTTGCAAACGATGGATTATCGCGTCTTGAGAAATGGCTGAAAAAAAACTCAGCAGGGTTGCCTTTCATTGATGAATCAATAAGGCTGGGACCGCCTGTCCGCAGGCCGGGTAAAATCGTGTGTATTGCCTTTAATTATCTTGACCATGCGCGTGAGACAGGCAAGCCCATTCCGAAAGAGCCGGTCTTTTTTTTAAAAGCCCCTTCAGCCCTTGCAGGTCCAAATGATGACGTACGTATTCCGAAGACAAGTAAAAAGACCGACTGGGAAGTGGAACTTGCTGCGGTTGTTAACAAAAAAGCTTCATACGTAAACAAGAAAGAGGCCATGGATTATATTGCCGGCTTTGCACTTGTAAATGACTACTCGGAAAGGGAGTTCCAGTTTAACAGGGGAGGACAGTTTGTGAAGGGTAAAAGCGCTGACAGCTTTGCCCCGCTTGGCCCGTTTCTTGCCACCAAAGATGAAATCAGGGATTATACGAACCTGAAAATGTGGTTAAGGGTAAACGACGAGACCATGCAGGACAGCCATACCTCCAATATGATATTTGATCTTCCTGCCATTATATCCTCTGTCAACCAGTACATGTCACTTATGCCCGGAGATATTATATGTACAGGCACTCCCGCTGGAGTGGGGCATGCAATGAAACCGCCGCGATATCTCAAAGCGGGCGATCTGGTTGAATTTGGCATCAAAGGGTTGGGAGAGGCAGTCCAGCACGTTGTTGCATAAAACGTTAATATGCAGGGCTGTATTCACTCAAGCATTCTCCTTAAATTTTAATAATCCCGTTTGAAAAAAGCGTTTTCAGAGTCAGTGAGGATCATTCAGCCGAGTGGCACAGGGGAACCACACCCTGCACTCTCTCAGAACCCGGCGTGAACCTCTCATTGAATAGTGGATAGGGTCAAGCCTTTCCAGGTTGTTGAAAAACTCTTTGTGATCAATAATTATGTCAAACCGCGAAGGCGGGTATCCAGTAACTCCTGAAAAGACTGGATTCCCGTCTTCACGGGAATGACGGCAACAAGTGATAAAATATATAAATGGAGTTTTTCAACAGCCTGTTTCATCGTGACAGTTTGCATTAAATTATCGAGGTTCAACTGACCCCCTCCCGCAAAACTGTGCCATTCGGAATTAGAGGGTTTTGCTAAAATTGATGAATCTTAATGCAATTTAAACCGTGTTCATTTTATAATACATGGGTAGCTTGCAATGCCGTAAAGTTACTTCAACGAAGGGAGAGGAAACATGGATCTAAATGCCATAAGCGGACCGGACCAGACAGACCAGCCCTATACACCTGTTGTACGTGACGGAACAGGAGCTGTCATTGATTCCGGGGCCCTTGTTTTAAAAGACGATTCCAGTCCCTTTGAAACCATGTACAAGTGGGATGTGCAGGACAGGGTCACCATATCCCCGGAAGCCCGCCGACGGTACAGGGACCATATCGCAGGGTTTTAACCGCTTTTCAATAGACACGCTTACATGTCCAGGAAATCCGAGGAAATCAGGATCAAATATCTCTACAGGAATTTACTCCTTCGCGGCCGATTGCGACTTCCCTTAAAAACAGCAATAAAAATGGTTGGGCCTGACTGCGCCTATCACCTGTATTCGCAGATAGATTTTGAAATAAAAATTAAAGTCAGAGAATAATAGAACCTGTCTCAAATTAAATTAGTATATGTTGACATGCCCGCATGCAGCAAGCGGGCATCCAGATTATATTGAAAAGACTGGATTCCCGCCTTCGCGGGAATGACAAAAAATGTTTACTGATCATATAATTCATATTGAGACAGGTTTTACTCCAGCTTGCAGACGGCCCCATCCATATACTTCATGATCTCATCATAATCTTTTTTTGTTTTTTCATACATGAGAGCATTTGCTATTGCCATCGCACACTGCTCGGCAAGGGATTGAACAAAATGGATCTCCTGGTCTGAAAATTTTCTCGGCTCCCCTGTAAGGAGCCGCAATATGCCCAGCACCTTGCCCCTTGCAATGACAGGAACGGTCAGCATGCTTTTTATTCCTTCCTTAATTGCCTCCTGCTGGTACTGAACACGGTTATCAGAGGACACATCATAAATAGCAACCGGTTTCTCCTTCAGGGCTTCAATAACATTTCTTTCCGCATCAATAGGACCCCTTCCCAGATACGTCTCACTCAACCCATGGGCAGCAGCAAGCCTGAGCTTCTTTCCGGACTGATCAAGCAGCCTTATGGTAGCGGCCTTCAGGTCCATCACTTCAGAGATCTTTTTGACAATCATCTGGATAACATCTCCGGGCTGAAGGGATGAACTGACCGCCTTTGTCACCGCTTCGAATACTTCAAGATATTCTTTTTCTTTTGATATCTGCTTTTCAAAATACTTTGCATTGACAATGGCAATAGCAGTCTGCTCCGCGATTCCCGCCATAAAGCGAGTATCTTCATCAGTGCACTGGATGGGTTGTGTTGAATACAGCCGTAACCGCCCTATGTCTTCTGACTGATAGGAGAGCGGCACCGACATGATGCTCCATATTCCCTCCTCCACGGCCTCCTTGTAGTATTTTGATCCGGTGTCTTCAGCAATATCATAGACCGACACCGTTGAATTGGGAAGGAGAGGGGCAAGCTTGGCGTCAGAGGAGACCGGCCCCTTGTTGGCATACTTCTCACTCAGACCGTGATAGGCAACAAGTTCAAGCTGTTTCTTTTCCTTGTTGACCAGTCTCAGCATCCCCCCCTTCAGCCCCATGACCTCGGGAATTTTTTTCACGATCATGTTCAGCACTTCCTTTGCATCAAGAGAGGAGCTGATCGATTTGGTGATCTCTTCAAAGACCCTCAGATACTCCTTTTCCCGGGAAATCTCCTGTTCAAAGCTCTGGGCATTCAATATGGCAATGCCGCACTGCTCTGCAAGTGATGTGGTAAAATCGATCTCCTGCCGGGAAAATTCCCTGTGCTCCGCAGTCAGCAGCCGCAGAATGCCTATGAGGGTTCCCCGGGCGGTAATCGGCAGCGTAAGCATGCTTTTGATCCCTTCGGTCTGTGACTCCTCTTTGTACTGCACCCTGTCGTCAGTGGTCACATCATAAATCGCAACGGCCTTTTTCTCCAGGGCCTCGATCACATTCTTCTCCGCATCCACAGACCCTTTATTAAGGTATGCATCGCTCAGCCCGTATGATGCAACGAGTTCAAGGTTCTTTTTCTTCTTATCAAGCAGCCGCACTGTCGCTGCCTTGACATTCATGACCTCCGGCAGCTTTCTTACGATCATGTCAAGCACTTCCTGCGGTTTGAGCGACTCGCTGAGTGCCCTTGTTACCTCCTGAAAGACCTCGAGGTACTCTTTTTCCTTGGTAATTTCCTTTTCAAAATACTTTGCCTTTACGATTGCGATGGCAGCCTGTTCAGCAATGCCCTCCATAAACCTGAGGTCTGCTTCGCTGTATTTTTTCTGTCGTTCCGTGTAAAAGCGCAGCATTCCCATGATCTCGTTCTGATAAATCATCGGCACGGACAGTATATTTTTTATCCCTTCCTCCATTGCCTCCTTATAGTATGTTGATTCCTTATGTTCTGATATATCGTACTCGGACACGGATTTACCGGCCCTGGCATCATCAATACTCGCATCAAAGGCAACCGGCCCTTTCTTGACATACTTTTCACTCAACCCATAATGGGCAGCAAGTTCAAGCTGTTTCATTTCCTTATTAAGAAGGCGGAGCGTGCAGCCCTTCAGCTCCATCACCTCTGCGATTTTTCTGACTATCATATCCAGCACTTCATTCAGGTCAAGTGATGAACTCAGGGTCTTGGTTATTTCTTCAAAGACCCTCAAGTATTCCTTTTCATGGGAAACAGCGGATTCAAAACGCCTTGCATTAACTATTGCTATTGCGCCCTGCTCAGCAATGGCTGACATGAACTTCAGGTCATCTTCGGTATAATTGACCGGTTCTGCCGTGTACATCCTCAGAATGCCTATGACTTCCCCGTCGGCACGCAAGGGAATGGACAGAATGCTCCTGATCCCTTCCTCTTTTGCTTCCTTATAATACTCAGAGTCCTCATGCTCTGTTATGTCATAGACGGACACCGGTTCGCCTGCCAGTGCATCATCGATACTCTTGTCATAGCCTACAGGTCCTTTATTGGCATACTTCTCACTTAACCCATGATATGCTGCAATCTCCAGCTGCTGTGTTTCCTTATTGAGAAGTCTCAGAAGGCTGGCTTTTACATTCATCACTTTTACTACATTCGAAACAATAAGCTGAAGCACCTCATCAATACTGATGCTGGCGCTGATGGCCTTGCATATATTCTGAAAGCTCTCAAGATAGACCTTCTTCTCAAATATCTTTTCTGCGCAGGCAGGACACATCCCATGAGTAAAGATACCGAACCCCTCATTTGTGAGATATGTTTCCAGCTGCTCCCAGTAGTTCTCATCACTCCTGATCTTCTTGCACCACCCGCAAATGGGGATCAGCCTCTCCTTTTTTTCTGCTTTAAGACGGTTCACTACTGTTGCTACCCGGCCTGATATATCTCTGACCGTCGCTATAACACCCGTCATCTTTCCCTTTTCCATCAGAGGAGACGCGATTTCCTCTATCATAATCGTATTCCCGTCATCCGCTGCTGTATACAACTGCCTGCTGACCGTCTTCTTTTCCTGAAAACAAAGGGCCACGGGATACTCAAATGGCTGAAGTACGATGCCCTTTTCATCTGTATACCTGACTTCATCATGTGCCCTGCCTATCATGGTATCTGCAGAATACCCTGTCAGGGTTTCAGCCGCCCTGTTCCAGAACTGAACTTTTTTCTCCATGTCCACCAGATATACCCCGTCTGTCATGGATTCAATTATGTTTCGATATTTTTTGTTAAACAGGTTAAGCATCTTTTTTATCTTATTGCAGTGACTAAGTAGCAAAGTGACAAAGGCACATAGGCACAAAGTCTAAAAACAATAAATGAGAATAATTTTATCTTTTTTCCACTTTGTGCCTATGTTACTGTGTGCCTTTGTGCCTACCAGATCAGTTACACTTTCTATGTTCATTGGGCTCTCCGTTATTATGAAAACATCATTTTGCTTCATATACCATGTTTTTTGTTAAGAATTTACCGCTGTACATGGCTTTGTCTGCAAGCCTCAGCAGATCTTCCTTTGTTTTTGCATTATACGGGTACGATGCCACACCAAAACTGGCGGTGAGACTGATAGCATACGACTCATGTTTGAGAAACACATTATCCTCAATCAGCCGTCTTAACCGCTCTGCAACGAGAAAGCTTACCTCACGGGACGTCTGGGGAAGGATAATGACGAACTCATCTCCGCCATACCGGGACACAATATCAAGCTTTCGTACGTTCTGCTGAAGCAGCCGGGCTATCTCCACGAGTACCCTGCTGCCGACGAGGTGTCCATATCCGTCATTCACATTTTTGAAATTATCCATATCCATAAAAATAAGTGAAAAGACTGAATCAAACCGCTTTGAGCGCTCAATCTCCTGATCTATGGCCTGACGGATATAACTCATGTTATAGAGATTGGTTAATTCATCATTCTTTAATTTTTCATACAGAAATGCCCTTTCGATTGCTATGGCAACATAGTCTGCCCCGTGCTCAAGCAGATCTACATCATCATCTGAAAACAGTTTTCTTCTGTCTGTGTTCAGCAGGCGTATGACCCCTACAATACGATCGTGAATAATAACAGGGACGCACAGCAATGCCCTTATCTGAATGTTGCCGTACCTGTCAGCAGTTTTATTATATTTCTTATCAGCCCGGGCATCTTTAATATTCAATGCGGTCCCCTTCTCCATGACAAACCCTGCAATACCGGTCCCTTTTTTAAATACCTGTTTTCTGATTGTTGCTGAGTCCCGCAGCTTGAGCATCTCAAAGAAAGGTTCATCGCTGATGAGCAGGGAACAGGCCCGGGCACCGGCAAGCGATTTCAGTGACTTTAACATTGACTTCAGGATCACTCCAATATCAGATGTTGAGGCGAGTATTTTTCGTATCTCATCATGCAATTGTGATTCCTTTGATTTTTTTTCCAGTTCAGCCTGTATCGTCCTGTTCTCGACATACAGTGATGTATAGACCATAAGCTTTCTGACCCATTGCATAAACTCACCTGAGTTCAACTGTTCACTCATGGGAAAGGCCAGATCGGACGTCAGCCACACCTTTTTTTCTTTTTTTAGACTGTTCCGGTCAAGCAGTATCATTTTGGGAACAGATGCGGAGAGTTTTTTAAAGGACGTTGAGTCTGAAAATCTTAATGATACAGAACCATCAACAGCGATCAGGTCGATCGTGCCGCTTTTTAAGAGGGAGAGGGCTTTAGTGATACTTCCGGCCCCTGTTATATGCCATCCTTTACGCTGGAGGGATGTTTTATACTTACGCACATACGAGCTGCCCGTATCTAATAAGAGGAGGTTACCCATTCATCCCACAGCATTTTTTATATTTCTTGCCGCTACCGCAAATGCAGGGATCGTTTCTTCCAATCTTTTTATCTTTGATAACCGTTTGAGGTTTTGCGCTTTCTGTGCCACTGCCCCTGCCTAATGTCATCCTCGATGGCCTGGGAACAAATTTTTCCTTTACTTCCTGTTCCCTTGCGATCTGTATCTTCATCAATCGTGATACCGCCTCTGATGCTACCCGGCCGCCAAGGTCTGCAAACATATCAAATGCTTCTTTTTTATACTCTACCAGGGGGTCCCGCTGTCCATACCCCCGCAGGCCTACTCCCTCTTTCAGGTGGTCCATGCTCAACAGGTGGTCTTTCCACTGGGTGTCCACTACCTGCAGCAGGACCATTTTTTCCAGATATCTGAATGTCTCAGATCCGATCTCCAGCTCCTTGCTTTCATAGGCCTTCATAAATGCTTCAATGAGACCCTTGCGGAGCTCTTCAAAGGTCATCACATCCAGCGACGGAGATATAAGGAACTGTCCGTACAGGGCATCACCAAGGGCTTTCAGGTCCCACTCTTCAGCATGTTTGTCTTCAGGACAGTAGATACCAAGGATTTCATCAAGGGACTCTTCAGCCATTTCAATGATCCTCTCTTTCAGACTATCTGCAGTCAGTATCTCCCTGCGAAATGAATAAATCTCTGTCCGCTGTTTATTGTTAACATCATCATATTCCAGCAGATGTTTTCTTATATCAAAGTTGTGGGCCTCGACCCTTTTCTGTGAGGTCTCAATGGCCTTTGATACCCACTTGTGTTCAATAGGCTGGTCTTCTTCCATTCCCAGTTTCCCCATCATGCCTGATATACGGTCTGAACCGAATATCCTCATCAGATCATCCTCAAGTGAAAGATAAAATCTTGAAGACCCCGCATCTCCCTGACGTCCTGAACGGCCCCTGAGCTGATTGTCAATTCGCCGGGACTCATGTCGTTCCGTACCCAGGATATGAAGCCCGCCGGCTTCGATCACTTTTTCCCTGTCCTCTTCGCAGAGCTTCTGTGCTTTTTCAAAGGTCCTGTTATATTCTTCCTCTGTAAAATCCTTTTTATCTCCGAGCATGTCCTTGGCCAGACCCTCCGGGTTTCCACCCAGCACAATATCAGTCCCTCTTCCTGCCATATTGGTCGCGATGGTCACTGCCCCGCTCCTGCCCGCCTGTGACACGATCTCTGCTTCATTTTCATGATATTTTGCGTTCAAAACCGAGTGGGGTACTTTCTTCTTTTTAAGCATAGATGAAAGTATCTCTGAGGTTTCTATTGCGATTGTTCCAACAAGAGCCGGCTGCCCCCTTTTTTGACAGTCTGCAATCTCATCAGCTACTGCATGAAACTTTGCTTTGACTGTTTTGTAAATGACATCGGCATTGTCCTTTCTGATCATCGGCTGGTTGGTTGGAATAACAGCTACATCCAGATCATAGATCTTTGCAAACTCCTCTGCCTCTGTATCAGCAGTACCGGTCATTCCGGCCAGCTTGTTGTACATCCTGAAATAGTTCTGAAACGTAATGGTCGCAAGGGTCTGGTTCTCACTGGCAATCTTTACGCCCTCTTTTGCCTCGATAGCCTGGTGCAGCCCGTCAGACCAGCGTCTGCCCGGCATAAGACGGCCAGTAAATTCGTCAACAATTATTACTTCATTGTCTTTAACAATATAATCCACATCCCTCTTAAAAAGAGAATGTGCCCGCAATCCCTGGTTGACATGATGGACCAGCTCCATGTTGGAAGGGTCATAGAGATTGTCCAGGCTAAGCAGGTTCTCGACTTTAACATTACCATCGTCAGTAAGGATGGCATTTTTGGCTTTTTCATCAATAGTATAGTCAGTATCTTTCTTGAGCCGTGGTATGATTTTATTTATGACGTAATATTTATCAGTTGATTCTTCAGATGGGCCAGAGATAATCAAAGGGGTCCTGGCTTCATCAATCAATATGCTGTCTACCTCATCAACGATTGCATAGTTCAGTTCCCTCTGCACATAGTCATTGATGTGATACTTCATGTTGTCTCTCAAATAGTCAAACCCGAACTCATTGTTTGTACCATAAGTAATATCAGCGTTATAGGCCTCCTGTCTCTCAACAGGCCTTAAATACTTCAGCCTTCGCTCATCAGAATGATGCGTTGGATCAAACATAAATGAGCTGTCATGCTGGTTAATCCCGATCGAAAGTCCAAGGAAGTGATATAACGGCCCCATCCACTGTGCGTCCCTTTTTGCAAGATAATCATTGACCGTAATAACATGTACTCCCCTGCCGTCAATTGCGTTCAGATAGACCGACAACGTACCTACAAGGGTTTTCCCTTCACCGGTCTTCATTTCTGCGATTTTCCCGGTGTGAAGAATTATCCCGCCTATCAGCTGCACATCAAAGTGCCTCATATGCAGGACTCGCCATGATGCTTCCCGTACGACCGCAAATGCCTCAGGCAGTATATCATCAAGGGTTTCACCCTCTTCAAGCCTCTTGCGAAACTCATCGGTTTTGGCCTTCAGATTATCATCATCCAGGCCTTTAACCTCTTCCTCAAGAGAGTTAATCTTCTCGACAACCGTCCATAACTTCTTGATCTCTCGCTCGTTTTTTGTGCCGATAATTTTAGTTAATATTCCAAACATGGAGTTATTATAACAAAATCAATTGTATTAACATATATGTTACATAGAAGCTCTTTTTAAGTTCTTTTCTCAAAAGCAATTGTAATGACCCCCCATACCTGACTTCGTAAAAGGCACCCTATGTAATGTCAAATTTCAAAATCTAAATGTCAAAAAAACAGACTGGTCTAAAATATTCCTTTTTAACATTCAGTCATTTAATCATTCAATTGGCATTTGAGCTTTGACATTAGACATTCTGTAAAGAGAACAGGGGCTGTTCTTGAATTAAAACATACAGTCTTATACAATAATTCATTCTTAAGGTGCGGGCGTAACTCAGTGGTAGAGTTTCAGCTTCCCAAGCTGAGGGTCGCGGGTTCAAATCCCGTCGCCCGCTCCATTTAAAGACCGAATTAAGAGCAAAGAACACAGAACAAAGACATGAATAATAATAACGTTGCCCCCTTAGGGAATCATCTTTGTTCTTTACTCTTGGTTCTTTATTCTTATAATTATGGCTAAAGGACTGATCCACATATACACCGGCGAAGGCAAGGGCAAGACAACCGCCTCGTTCGGGCTGGCAAAGAGGGCAGCCGGTCATGGTAAACGGGTGCTTGTGTTTCAGTTTCTGAAAAGCGGAATCAAAAATTCAGGCGAGATACATTCCGCCAAAGAGCTTGGCATCAGGGTCATTAAGTTCAGAAATCAGACTACCCCTCTGTTTGATCCAACGGTCAAGACCTCTGATCTGAAAACAGCCATACATAAGGCAGTGAGCAGGACGGCAAAAGAACTGAAAAGCAACGAATATGATCTGGTCATACTTGATGAGTTTAACACGGTCCTTGACTGCGGTTATGCCTCGATGAAGGATGTGGAACATATTCTCGATGCAAAACCGGAAACGGTTGAGCTTGTCTTCAGCGGCAGGGGTGCGCCAGAGGAATTAATAGAAATCGCCGATTATGTCACCGAGATGAAAATGATAAAGCATCCCTTTGAAAACGGGGTAAAGGCAAGGAAGGGGATTGAGTTTTAAGGGACAAAGTTCCTGAGGCACACAGGCACAAAGTGAATATATATAGATATATTTCTTTCGCTTTGTGCCTTTGCCCCTTTGTGCCTTTGAACCTCTCCGTTCACTCCATCTGCTTCTTCACATAATATACCCTCTGAATTACCGTGAAATGCGTAAGCACAAACAAAACAAGCATGAACGGAAACACCAGCCCTGTCAAAGCAGCAAGCGACATAAACACTATCCGCTCAGGTCTTTCCATGAGTCCTGTCTTGCATTCCCTGCCCAGTCCTTCTGCCCTGGCCCTGGTATAGCTTATGATCAGCGCTCCAACCATGGTGCCGATACTCAACAGGGCTCCTGCGATCGATCCGGTCTTTATAAAATACCATGCAAACCCGGTAAGCAAAAAGGAATCGGAATAGCGGTCAATCACTGAATCAAGAAAAGCTCCATACTCGGTAACCTTGTCATACATTCTGGCGGATATGCCGTCAAACATATCAAACAGTGAACCAAGTACAATCAGAATCCCGCCGAGAAACAGATTCTGCGTAAGCACTATTGAAGCAATTATTGTTACGAGTAATCCTGCAAGCGTGATTGTATTGGGTGATATTTCAACCACTCTTGCCAGTGACGTGAGATGTTTCTCGAAGTACCTGCCGATATACGCAAAGAATGTTTTCATCTGTTATTTTTCTCCGTCCTTACTACTGTTCCTTAAAGCGCTTTGTCTTCTTGTCATTCCGGCATTCCTTAAGCCGGAATCCATTTTTTTGTTATTTATATGCGAAATCCATATATAAGTCAAGGTTGATTGAAATGCTAGTTAAACTTATGTTGTGAAACCTCCACATACAAGGAGGTGATTTAATAATATGATTAATGCTCAATTATATCCCCCATTAGGAAAGCGGCGCCACGGGGAATAAAGATTCACCAATTATTAAATCCCCCTTAATCTCCCTTTTTTTAAAGGGGGAAATATCTAATAACAACTTGCTTTTCTCTTTACCTGCCATTAATATTTATTATCACCATGTTGAATAAAATTATTTTGGACAGGGCTGAACTTAAAGATATCGCTGCTGCATTACAAAAGCAGGGCAAAAAAGTCGTATTTACAAACGGGTGCTTTGATCTCATTCATGCCGGCCATGTCCGTTATTTGAGAGAAGCAAAAAATTCAGGTGATGTACTTGTGATCGGTCTTAATGCAGACTGTTCTGTCTCCGCCATAAAACCGGGCCGTCCTGTAACTCCCGAACATGAAAGGGCGGAAGTGCTTGCCTCACTTGAGATGGTTGATTATGTGATCCTCTTTAGTGAAGATACTCCTTATGAACTGATAAAAGAAATCAGGCCTGATATTCTTGTGAAAGGCGCGGACTGGAAGGTTGATGATATCGTCGGAAGAGACCTTGTCAGGGAAGTACGCACCATCCCCTTTGTTGATGGGATATCAACCAGCAATATTATCAAAAAGATTCAGGCAATCAAATAAGCTTTATCCAGTCGCCTGGAGATGTTTCAGCATCAGTACCCTGCACTCGGCGGCTTGCGCTCTGTAATATAGTATTTCAGCTGTACTCTGGCATCAGCTTCATTCAGATTTGACCAGATCATGCAGAAATGCTCCTGGTCCTTGGAATAAAAATCCATTTCATTGCACACCAGTTCACCGGTATACGACGTTACCCTGTTCTTCTTGATCGCATACTTACGGCCTTCTTCAGCATGATAATGAATATTAAAATCTACACTATTGGATGCGTTAAATGAATAATGCATGACCTGGTTTGGATAGAGCTCGATGCATTCTTCAAAAGACTGTCCCTGGGCTATATAGGCTGTTTCCGTTATTTCTTCGACTCCGGGAGGTAATTGAGTGTCTTTCTTGACTCCCGTTGTATTACATGCTACAGCAATAATCAATGAGAAAATAATCAACCCTGTAATACTGGCAACTTTCATATTTATCTCCTTTTTTAAGTGAAGGTTATGCATCTCATGCCTGCTTGCTTATCATACTTATGTCTTAATATAATTATGCGTCTATTAACATATATTACATCAATTTCAACAATTATACATGCTTCTATATCAGCACAGCGCACCTTCAAATTGACCATATATCATAAGGATCTAGACGAGCAGAAAATATCTGATTGTCTGGAGCCTTATAAATTATGTATACCCAGTAATTCCAACATTACAACATGAGAAACAAAAATGGGGATACCACTATGTGGTATCCCCAGGAGAACTTATTTACTTAGTTAGGCCAGACAAACTGGTTCCTGTTACCGAAGATATCTTTCGGCAGCCTTGGTCTGGAATTGACCGGCAATGGGGCGATTCCATCCGGACCGAACCATTTAAGATAGATCTTCTCATATGTTCCGTTTGCCATCATGTCCTGAAGTGCAAAGCTTGCGGTATCTCTCCATTTGCTGTCATTGGGCGGTGTGCCGATGCCGTAGAGACCGGGGCTGAATATCGGTCCTACCGGCTCATAATCAACACCTTCTTTGCCTGCAACTCCTGCAATAATAGGAGTGTCCTGGATGTACGCATCAACCTTGCCCTGCTTTAATGCAAGAAAGCACTCTGCGTTTGACTGGAATGCCTTGATGGTGAACTTTTTGTCGCATCCCATTTCCTTGAGATACTCCTGACCTGCGATATAAGCGTTTGACCCCTGAGTAACAGCCATGACCTTGCCGCATATATCCATAGGTTCCTTAAATTTTCCTTTTTTGGCATAGAATATCTTGCCAGTCCAGAGATAAGGAGGCTCAGCATAATCAACCTGCTCATCACGGCTTCTTGTGTGGCTCATGCTTCTGATCGTAAGATCAATTCTCCTGTTGGCAAGAAAGGCGATCCTTGTTTTATTGTTAACAACAACGCCTTCCATCTTGAGCTCTTTACCCATGATCTTGCCGATCTGCTCAACCATTGCCTTGGCAATGTCGATATCAAAGCCCTTCAACTCCCCGTCTGAGGGATCGATCATGCTAAGAGGCGGAACATCTGTACCATGCCCTATCCTGACCACCCCGCTCTTCTTAACAGAATCATAGGCTGACCCTGCGGCAATGGCAGATACGCCCATCCCGATCATCATTGTCATTGCAACTATCAGTACGACTACTGCATAAAAACCCTTTTTCATGCTTACTTCTCCTTTCTTAATTGTGTTGATTTCCAGGCTCAAAAGCCCAGTTGATTACTTTTAAAACGTAATATTGGAATTAGCAATGTTTATGCCATTTGCAGAAACATTTAGAAATATACAGTTAGAAAATTGAGAGCACCATGAATTGTTCAGATATTAAACAGAGTGCATGATTTATGAACAACAAGTGGATTATTTGTTATCAATTCTGCTTCTGAGGGTGTTTCTTGATATGCCGAGCATCTTTGCTGCAAGTACCTGATTATTATTGGTCATGGCAAGGGCCCTTCTGATTAATATTCGCTCGAACCGGTCCACTGCCTTTTTGTGTATGTTTTCCCCGCCCTGCTCGAGAAACTCCTCTGCCGCACTATGCAATAACTGTTCAATATCATGTACGCCGTCAAGCCCCCTGCCATCAGGCGGCCAGTCACAATCATCCAGAGAGAGAATGTCCTTCTGACAGATCACCATGCCCCGCTGCACTATTCCCTGGAGTTCCCTGACATTGCCGGGCCAGTTGTACTGCATAAATTCACCAATCAGCTTAGGGGAAGCGCCCTTTATATGCTTGCCAAGCTCCCTGTTGAACTTATCGATAAAATACTTTACGAGTTTTTCAATATCATCTCTTCTTTCACGTAACGGGGGGATCTTTACAGATACTACATTCAGACGCCAGTACAGGTCCTCCCTGAATTTCCCTTCATCCCGAAGCTGTTCAAGTTTTTGATTTGTCGCAGCGATGATTCTTACATCTGTTTGTATCTGTTCTTTACCGCCAAGCCTCTGAAAGTTTCCATCCTGAAGGACCCTCAGCCATTTGGCCTGAATGGGAAGAGGCATGTCCCCGATCTCATCAAGGAACATCGTTCCGGTATTACACTGTTCAAACTTACCGATCTTTCTGGTATCAGCGCCGGTAAAAGCCCCTTTTTCATGACCGAAGAGCTCACTCTCAAGAAGGTTCTCCGGGATTGCCGCACAATTGACAGGGAGAAACGGTTTATTAACGCGTGAACTGTGGTGATATATGGCCCGGGCTATCAGTTCTTTTCCGGTGCCGGTTTCTCCCTGCAGAAGTACTGTCACATCACTTTCAGATATCTGTCCTATGGTCTTAAATATCCCCAGCATGGCAGGGCTCCTGCCGACGATCCTGTCACCTGTGTCTTCATCTTTTTCGTCAAAAGAAACCGGTGTTGATATATGTCTGTCCATAATCGCTTTTTCGATCAGCTGTATCACCTGGGCATTATCCAAAGGCTTGGTTAAATAATCATAGGCCCCCAGCTTCATTGCTGTTATGGCCCGGTCTGAGGTGCTGTGAGCAGTCATCATTATTACGGTGATGTCCGGATACAGGGACTTGAGTCTCT
>CAMYJJ010000047.1 GCA_947258735.1 Thermodesulfovibrionia bacterium
TTGCAGCGCCGGTATTGAATGAGTGCAGTTTCTTAAAGGCATCTGAACTCTCAGGAACAAGCAGCTGCAACGTATCCTGGGAGGAACCGTCATTCAATGCCACAAAGGCCACCCCCCTGGACTCGCGTTTTGACCGTACCCAGCCGCAGACGGTCACTGACTTCCCCATATAATCTTCAGTCAGTATGCTGATAATGCGTGTTCTGTTCAAAAGAAGACCTCCAGGTTATTGACTAAGATGGCTTAACAGTTGCTCAACTATAGCTCAGCAATTGAACTGCTTTTGAACTACTGTTAAGCCACCGTTGATCTATTGTTAGGCTACTGTTGAACCATGTTAAAAAGCTCTTATCCGAAATCGATATTCTTTATAATTGAATATAACCCCTGCCGTGGTAATCTCATCCAGTATCAGTTCTGAGGTGACCTTGTCACCTTCCCGTGTAATATAGCCGTTTATGTTGGCGAGCCTTGCTGACCGGTTATCAGAATAGATATGACCGTTAATGATAATTTTAGGGAGATCTTTCCTTACATCATCGGGCAGCTGGCTGAACTCAATAAAACCTCCTGAATCAGCAGGTTCAGGTATATCCGGTTCTGATGTATCTGATATGTCTTCGACCGGCACCGGTACGGTAATATCCTGTTCCTCCTTGATTATATTGCGAAGAATATCAAGCTCATCAGGGGTGGGATCAAGTCCGATAGATGCAATGACTTCTTCATCGCTTTTTACTGCCGGCTCTTCCGGCTCAACCGGTTTTTCAGGTTCTGCAACAGGCTCTGAAATTTTCACCTTCACCTTTTTTTCAATAGCCGGGGAGCTGGCAACGGCCTTCCTGTTTTCAATAGTACTATCAGCTTTAGCAGAGACTGTCTCAGCAGGCTTATCAGGAACAGTCTCGTCCAGGGCCGTTTCCTCAGCCTCGATTATGTCAGGCTGTGCACTGATGACATCTTTTTCTTCCCATGGGCGAAACCAGACGGTGATGATTCCTGCATTTAAAATAAGCGCAGCCAGCAGCAGATAAGGCCACACTGTTTTTTTCTTTGGGCGCTCAGTATCATGCAGATGCACCGTGGTCAGATCAGGTACTTCGCCCCGATTTCGATTCTGCTCCAGTTTTTTTAATGCATCCAGAATAAAGGACATGATCAATCAGTTCTCACTATACCTGACAATGTCGGTACGTCACTGTCAAGAGCAGTATTAATATGTAAAATCGTCAACGGACCAACAATGCCGTCAGGTACAAGCCCTTGAGCAACCTGAAATTTCCTGACATCCTTCACAAGACCACTGTCATACACTGCACTGGCCGGTTCTTTTATAACAGTATTATTAAGGGCAGCAATTTTCTTTCGCAGCCAGATGACCTCAGGGCCTTCCTGCCCTGCGGGAAAGGTCATATCGAAATCAGACGGCGGCCGCCACAAAATCGTGTATTCTCCAAGCCACCGGGATTCTATATCTGAAAGGGCAACGGTTCTCTCTTCGTTTCCCATACGTATGTTCGCAGTATCTTTATCCACTGCAAGCAGTGTCACATAGAAACTGTTATCTTCATTATCGAACAGTTTCAATACTGCCGGCCTGTTCATATTTGTCAGGCTCTTTAAACTGCCGAGTCCCTTCATGCATTGCAGGCCATACTCCCTGGCACTGCTGCAGGCATCAACGATATTTGCCGGTTTTTTATCAATGTTCCAGAGTGTATAGAGAGACTGCAGTGAGAGACGTTCGCTGTCCACCCTTTCTTCCGGGACTGTCCATGTAAACGTATCTAATTCAGGTATGGGCGCAGATTCTGTTTCCAATACCGGGGAGGTGACTGAAGTGTCAGGGATTTTTTTGAAATATGTTGAAGCCAGGGCAATACCGCCGGCTATGACAACAGCCATCATCGCCCATGCAAGCGGTTTCCTCGATCGTTTAAGCGGCCCGCCCCTGCTGTCACCGAATACTTCATGTGCAGCCTTTGACAGGGTCGATTTACTGACACTGTCCTGCTCCTGCGTATACGTGCCGAGCAGTGCCCTGTCGCATATCACATTAATTAAGCGCGGTACTCCGCCGGTAAACTGATACAGTTTTTTTATGGCAGAGTCGGTGAATATCTGTTTGCGAATTCCGGCAACTGCTAACCGGTGCCGGACATACGCATGAATATCTTTTTTCATGAGAGGGCCCAGATGGTATCTGGCTATGATACGCTGTGACAGCTGGGAAAGGGCAGGTTCTGAAAGCATGGTGCCCAGTTCCGGCTGCCCCAGCAATATGACGTGAAGAAGCTTGTGCTGGCTGGTCTCAAGGTTGGTCAGCAGCCGCAGCTGTTCAAGCACGTCTGCGCTGAGGTTCTGTGCCTCATCAACAATGAGAACGGCCTTGACGCCTTTTGCATGGGTCTCGAGCAGGAAAACATTAATCAGATCAACCAGGTCTTTTATGCTGGAACTGCCTTTATTATACGTGATGCCAAATTCATCACACACTGCAGCAAGAAGTTCTACTGAGCTGAGTTTTGGATTGAAAATAAAGGCAATTGCTGAATTTCCGGGGATCTGCTCAAGCAGGCATCTGCAGATGGTTGTCTTTCCTGTGCCTACATCTCCTGTTAACAGGACAAAGCCGCCGTTGCTGTTAAATCCGTAAACGAGGTGGGCAAGTGCCTCCCTGTGCTGCTCGCTCATGTAGAGATAGCGCGGATCAGGGGCGATGGAGAACGGAGTTTCTTCCAGTCCAAAATGTTCGTTATACATATATAATCTGGCTTTTATACATTATATCAATAGATAGATCACTCTTAAAGTAATATATCGGATAAACAAAAAACAACTTGATGCATTATATAATTCAGAATTCATATTCTCTGATATTCAACAGGACGGCGTACATATGTTCCATTTACTTTTGCACAGGGCAACATTAATATATCAATATACGAATACATTATGAATGAGGAGTCCGTAATTGCACAGGCATACATACCATGCTGGTGACAGCGACCTGAGAAAAAAGATCTATATCATTATTTTTGGAGTTGATACGCCAGCGGGCAAGATGTTTGATATAGTGCTTATCATCAGCATTATACTCAGCGTTATCGCTGTAATGCTCGATAGTGTTTCTCATATTAATAAGGATTACGGTGATGTATTCTATGCAATAGAATGGTTCTTTACGGTCCTCTTTACCGTTGAATATGTCCTGAGGTTATATTGTATCGGGAAGCCGCTCCGATACGCGAGAAGTTTTTTGGGTATTGTTGATATTATGGCAATACTTCCTACCTATATAAGCATGTTTTTCCCGGGTACCCAGTACCTGATTGCCATACGTATTCTGAGAATTCTCAGGGTGTTTCGTGTGCTTAAACTGGTTGAATACAGCCAGGAGGCACAGACTCTTGTAGAGGCATTGAAGGCGAGTAAACGCAAGATTATTGTATTTGTCTTTGCAGTGCTGACCCTTGTTGTTATTTTCGGTTCAATCATGTATCTCATTGAGGGGGAAGAGAGCGGATTTACCAGTATACCCAAAAGTGTCTACTGGGCAATTGTGACCATGACTACTGTGGGATATGGCGATATATCACCCCAGACAAATTTGGGACAGTTTCTGGCCGCCTTTATCATGATTATGGGGTATGGCATCATAGCGGTTCCCACCGGAATTGTCACTGCCGAGTTTATGCTGGTGAAGGACCGTTTTACGCATACGGCATGCCCTGATTGCAGCACGGAAATTCACAGTGATGATGCAAAATTCTGTAAAGACTGCGGAGGAGAGCTGTAATGAAAATAATGGCTAGAACCTATCTCAAAATGAAATTATATGAGAGATAAACGATTTTTTGTCATTCCCGCGAAGGCGGGAATCTAGTCTTTTCAAAATGTTCTGGATGCCCGCTTACGACGTGCGGGCATGACATTAAATATTATTGTAATTCTGAGATAGGTTCTAGTGTATGTGGAACCAGGGCAATCCGCTTTGTCCATAAGGATGTTCCCTGGTAGGGTATAGCTTATCTTCTTTCAGACGATACCAGGGGATATTGCTCATACCTGAAGGATTGCCGTATTCAGGATAGATTTTGTCACCCTTTATACTGTACCATGGTGTATTGCTTCTTCCCTGGGGATGGCCGGAATCAGGATAAATCTTTCCACATTTAATCCGGTACCACGGTGATGCCTTGGTCTTCCAGGGATTTCCATACGCTGGTATCAGCTTTGCATGTGCACGTCCCTTATCTGATGTAATTTCAGTAGCCATTGTCATATGGGAGATAATCGAAGTTTGAGTAAATGTATCACGAAAGAGAGGGCATGTCCAATATAAAAAACTTATATGAAATATAAGGATTTCTTATATATCTGCAAGTATGCGCAGATATTCACTTGCAAGGGTGCTGTCATTCATGCAAGCGATGCGCAACGGGAATCTGATAAGACGTATTCCGGATCTGGTTGATCGGCAGACAGACAAGAATGTCCAGGAAAGGGATTATGGTTCACGTCAGAGACATTGAACCAACAGCTGTATTGCTAAGCAGATTCTCGATGCGAGTCTACGCGAGAGTCGCTCTGACCGGGCAAGCCGGAATAAAAAAAAGGAAGGTCAACTGTTGGGGCGAACGGCTGTTCGCGCCTGCAAATATATTCTCACGCTTTTTCTACATTCACCTGTGTCCGCATGGGTTCACCGCCCGAGGTGATACTGGTGAGGGTATTTATCTTTGAATGGGGGAAATGCGCCGGCACAAATACGGTACCGACAGGAACTTCAGCAGAAATTTTTGTCTTTAAAAATATTGATCCCCGGGGAGACGTAATCTTTACGTGACTGTTGTTGAGTATGTCCATTTTTTCAGCGTCCTCCTCATTAATTTCGAGC
This sequence comes from Thermodesulfovibrionia bacterium, assembly GCA_947258735.1. Next base: position 4,901 of record CAMYJJ010000047.1, read on the forward strand.
AGAGCTTCTGATATGACAAGATCAAGTGACTCCGAACTTGTTGACATGCTGCCGGAATGGACCATCACATCCCTGATAACGAGGTTGAAGGGGTATTCAGGATCCGGAACAGCACCATTTGTATATGTCACAGACTGAAAAGCCCGGTTCAGTGCAGATGAGTCCGGATCCGGGATTGATTCCCTTATCTCCTTCCGGATTTCATCAATATTTCTTACCCCGAGTTCCTTTTCCATAGCAAGCGCAAGGTTTTTAATGATCATCCAGTCAGGCATGGCCTGTCCGCTGGGTTCAACCAGTTTATAGACCTTCTGGTCCCTTCCTTCACTGTTTGTAAACGTCCCTTCTTTTTCTGACCAGCTTGATGCGGGCAATACGACGTCTGCCAGCTTTGCCGTCTCGGTCATGAATATGTCCTGCACAACCAGCAGGTCCAGGGACTGCAGCCTCTTTAACACGGTTGAACTGTCAGGGAACGTTGTAACAGGGTCTTCACCCATGATATAGAGGGAACTTATTTTAAGATTTTCATTATACAGCATGTCCAGGATGCCCCTGTCTTCCGGCGGATTATCGGGCTTGCCTCCTACCTTATACATGCCAAAGGTATTTGCATGCTCTGCCGGAATCTGCAGGGTCTCAGGACCATCGCCCAGCAGGTTGACCAGGTTTGCAGCAGCAAGCACGGTATCCTTCCCTTTGGTGTTTTCAGTTGCACTGACAGAGAAGCAGATTAATCTGCTGTCTGCCTTGACAATGGTCTCTGCTAATGATGTAATCTCCTCTGCAGAAATTCCTGTGATCTCTGCCGTCTTTTCCGGAGCAGCATCTCTGAGTGAGTCAAGAAATGATTGATAGTTGGCTATGTTGGATACGCTGTCTTCCTTATGGAGCCCCCTGTTAATAATTACATGCATGATTCCGTTGAGCAATGCCACGCCGGTCCCGTCTTTCACCTTCAATCTTGTTGAACTGTGCCGGGTCAGTTTGGTATCTCTTGCGTCTGCAACGATCAGGTGCGAACCTTCCCGGGCGGCCTGAAGAATATTTAATCCAAACACCGGATGCGTTACACTGATGTCTGATTCAAGAATGAAAATCACGTCCTTTCCAAGGGGTGACGTGAGATCAATAGAATGGCCGCCGTTACCAAAGGCGCTGTTCCATGCCCTCTGGACCCTTGCGTAACCAAAGGCGGCAGATGACCCTATATTGCCCGAACCGACAACAGTCCGAATGAATTTCTGCAGCATATAATTGTCTTCATTGGTACACCGTGGAGATCCGATGACGCCAATCTGTTCAGGACCGTTTTTGGCAATTAATTCTTTCAGCCTGCCGGAGATATAGGTGAGAGCATCCTCCCATGAGACAGCCTGGAATTCATTATTCTCTTTGATAAGGGGAGTGGTCAGTCTTTTCTCGTTATAAATGTAGTCCGTTCCAAACCTGCCTCTGCCGCACAGGTTTCCGTCATTTACCCCCTTGCCTTCTCTGCCGCGGGACCTTAAGATCCTTCCTTCCCTCAGACCGAGCGTGAGCGTACATCCCACACCGCAGAAGGGGCATATGGTCTCTTTTTCTTCAAGAAACCATGAACGTGAAGTGTACTTGTACGGTTTACTCAGGATGGCGCCTGTCGGACATGCGTCAAGACACTGGCCGCAGAAATCACATTCGAGGATTTCTCCGAAGGCCGGCTGAACAACCGTAGGGAAGCCCCTGCCGATCAGACCCAGTGCGGCCCGGCCCTGATGTTCCCTGCATATGCGTACACATTTGCCGCAGAGAATACAGCGTCTGGATGCAAGTTCGATCAACGGCCCCCTTACATCAGAACCGGTTTCTTTTCTGTGCCGCTTAAATCGTGCATCAGTTTTACCGTATTGATATGCCAGGTCCTGCAGATCGCACTCACCCGCCTTGTCACATTCAGGGCAGTCAAGAGGATGGTGGACAAGCAACAGTTCAATTACTGTCTCGCGCAGTTTATTGAGTTTTGGCGTGTCTGTCTGAACGACCATGCCGTCCTGGGCAGGAGTTGAACAGGCAGCAAAAAGACGAGCCTGGCCTTCCACTTCAACAACACACAGTCTGCACCCGCCATAGGGCCTTAATCGTTTGTCATAGCAGAGGTTTGGAATGTAAATGTCATTGGTAAGAGCTGCATCCAGTATGGTATCACCATCCTGTGCGGTGATTTTCTTTCCGTTTATCGTGAGATTCATTATTTAGATCCCCCCTCATCCACAGTGACCGGTTCAGGCTCTTCTTTTGGTATGGCAGGTTTGATTTCAATAGAAGCAAATTTGCAGGCATCATAACATGACCTGCACTGAATGCATATCTCCTGCATGATTCTGTGAGGTTTTTTCTTTTCACCGACTATTGCCTGCTGTGGACATGCCCTCAGGCATGCTCCGCACCCCCTGCAGACTTCTTCCAGTACATGAAACGAGGCCAGGTCACTGCATATTCCCGCATGACACCAATGTTCCTTGATATGGGCTTCGTATTCATGTCTGAAGTATCTGATTGTGGAAAGTACCGGATTTGGAGCTGTCTGGCCAAGACCGCAGAGAGACGTTGATATGATATCTCTGCTCAGGTCCTCGAGGATCTCTATATCGCCTTCCTTGCCGCGTCCTTCAGTGATGTCTGTAAGCATATCAAGCATTACCTGTGTACCGACCCTGCAGGGCGTGCATTTGCCGCAGGACTCATCTGCAGTAAACTCAAGGAAAAACTTTGATGTACTTACCATGCAGGTGTCTTCATCCATGACAACCATGCCGCCTGACCCCATAATGGCCCCGGTTTTGACGACATCCTCATACGTGACAGGAATAGTTAGAAGGTCTTCCGGAATACAGCCTCCGGAGGGACCACCCATCTGCACGGCCTTGAATTTCTTTTTCTTGTTTTTCATTCCTCCGCCGATGTCGTAAATGATGGTCTTAAGAGGAATACCCATAGGCACTTCAACGAGTCCAACGTTGCGGATATCACCTGTAAGGGCAAATACCTTTGTACCCGAACTTTTCTCCGTTCCCAGAGACCTGTACCACTCAGAACCATTTAAAATGGTAGGGGCAATCTGGGCCAGCGTCTCAACATTATTGAGTACCGACGGCTTGTCCCACAGACCCTTGTGAGCGGGGAAGGGAGGTCTCGGTCGCGGCATGCCGCGCTGTCCTTCAATCGAGCGCATAAGGGCTGTCTCTTCACCACAGACAAAAGCGCCGGCGCCCAGATATATTTCAAGATCAAAATCAAAACCGCTGTCCAGGATGTTTTCACCAAGAAGACCTGCTTCCCGGCATAAATCAATGGCCCTCTGCAGACGCTCAACAGCCAGGGGATACTCTGCACGTACATATATGACCCCTTTGCTCGAACCTATGGCCCTGGCGCCAATGATCATTCCCTCGATTACAGAGTGGGGATCAGACTCCATGACTGACCTGTCCATGAATGCACCGGGATCACCTTCATCACCGTTACAGAGCATATATTTCTGATCTGCCTGTGATTTTGAAGCGAATTCCCACTTAAGGCCAGTTGGGAAACCTGCGCCGCCTCGTCCCCTGATTCCGGCGTCTTTAATGACCGCAATAATATCTTCCGGCGTCATTTCATGAAGCGCCTTTGCAGCTGCCATATAACCGTCACGTGCAATATATTCATCCATACTTTCAGGATCGATGAGCCCTTTATTCCTGAGCACTCTCAGCACCTGGTGCTTAAAGAACGGGATTTCATTCATTAAGGGGATAGCAGTCCGTTTCTCAGGCTCCTTGAACATTAACTTTTCATATGGACGGCCCTTGAGAAAATGCTCTTCAACGAGCGTGGGTATTGCTTCAACCGTCAGCTTCTGATAAAAGATTTCCTCGGGGTATACGAGCATGACCGGACCTTCGGCACAGAACCCGTTGCAGCCTGTCAGGACTATTTTTATTTCCTCCGACAGTCCCCTCTTTTCAAGTTCTTCCCTGAGGGCTGCCGTTACCTTTGGGGTCCCGCTCGCAACGCAGCCGGTCCCGGCACACAGCAGTAAATTGGCACGAAAGTTTTCCATTTTTACCTCGATTGGCGATATTCGTTATTTAAAATCTTACTTCGTAGTTCTTGGTTCTTAGTTCTCAATACGTAGTCTCACTTCCCACTACTAAAGCATATTTTTCTACAGGAGTACCGCCTGTTATATGATCCCGGAATATCTCTTTCATTTTATCCGCGTTCAAATCAACGTACTTCACCGGCGGACTGTTCAGTATTTCTACCGTGGCCATTGGTTCCCGTGCGCACAGCCCTGCGCAGCCTGATGTGGTAGCTATGATGTCTTCTGAACCGGATTGTGCTATTTCATCAATAACGGTTGTCATTATCTCTCTGGCTCCCGCTGCAATACCGCAGGTTCCCATATGTACGGTAATTTTTGCCCGGTAACCGCCTTCTCTCAGCTTGAACGTCGATTTCTGGTTATCTTTTATTTTCTTCAGATCTTGTATGGTCAATCTTGGCATAACACATGTTCTCCCTTTATTGAATGGATCTTTTCCCTATGTTTACAGAAAAGGGCCTTTCTGCTCCTGGTTAGTCTTTGGCAGCATATTCCTTGATAATGTCCGGGACTTTTTTGGGTGTAACCGCGCCATATGTCTCTTCGTCTATGACCATAACAGGGGCCAGTCCGCATGCACCCAGACAGCGTACGGTTTCTATGGAAAATTTTCTGTCTTCTGTTACCTCACCTACATCTATCTTTAGACTGTCCTTGAGCTTGTTAAGGACTTCTTCAACCCTCTTGACATAACAGGCTGTTCCGAGACATATTCTGATGTTATGGTCTCCTCTGGGTTTCATGGTGAAGAATGAATAAAAAGATACAATACTGTGTACCTCTGCAGGGGTCAGACCCAGCCCCTTCGCAACTATCTTCTGTACTGTCGGGGGCAGATATCCGACTATTGCCTGACAGCGCTGCAGTACCGGAATGGAACTGCCCGGCTTGTCCTTATACTGCTGGATGACCCTGTCGATTTCATTAAGCATTGAAGGAGGCAGTTCTTCCCGTTCCTTTTCCTGCTCCCTGTCTTTCTCAACAACATGAGGTCCCTGTATCCAGTCCACGGCCCTTTTTGCAACATCTATCAGGGCTGCCGGGGTAAACGGCTTGGGGACATAATCGATTATTCCAAGTTCAAGGGCTTCCTTGATGGTTTCCTGCGAAGGATAGCCTGTGATGACAACAATGGCTGTGTCAGGCCTTTTTTTTCTTATCCAGCGTATCAGGGTCAGACCGTCTACTTCAGGCATCTTAAGGTCCGTGAATACCAGGTCGAAGGGCTGTTCTTCCATTTTGAGCATGGCCTCTTTTGCGCTCAGATATCCTTCTACGTTATACCCCTCTGATCGAAGGACAGATTCACAGCTCTTTATGACGATGGGTTCATCATCTACCACCATGATTTTCAGATTGTCTGTCATGTACACTCCTTACCAGTAAGGCCCGGTCTGATTTATTCCAGTAAAATAAGAAACTATACCTGAATGACGTAACGGGAACTCTGTTAATAATGCCTGATACACAGGAAACTGTATTATTAAGATACCATTTTATGAAATTGGTTTGAGCTTTGCAACTATGTTAGCAAAAAATACGTCATACCTTCTGATCTTCACTTAGAGGGAATACCTTTGCAAGCCACAGAAGCCATCCCTCTGAAAGATGGTCTTTAATAAGTGCGCACATTACATCGTTCGCTTTTTTATTAATTTCCTTTAACTCCCCGTTCATGGGCGAGAGAAGTTCGCTGCCCTTTCCGCTGCTTGAATAAATTCTTGCAAACGGTTGACCGGCAACAAGCTTGTCAAGGTTTTTCATAAACTCAACATACATCAGGTTTCCGGACAGCATCCAGTACCTGAGGTCACATCCTATTTCCCACAAACCATCCTTGTGCGGCCTGGCCCATGTGCCTTCCTTGTAAAAGATAACCGGGTTCTCATTGTCTTTTACCGGTACGACAGAGTCCCTGAACTCGTCTATAAATGCCTGCCTCAGTATCCAGCCCCTGGTATCGAAAACCTTTTTGGCCACATTCAGCATAAAATCCGGGGTAAAAGGTTTTTCTATATATTCAGATGCGCCGAGTTTGGTTGATTCCCTGGCATCGTCAAGTGTGGGGTATCCGGTGATGATCACTACGTCGGTCTTTGGTTTGAGAACCCGGGACTCCTTAAGCACTTCCATGCCGTTTATGTCCGGGAGTCTCACATCGGAAATGAGAAGATCGAAATCTTCCTTTGCAAGTTTGTTAAGGGCATCTTCCCCCTTTTCAACAGTTGATATGCTATAGCCTTCAGCGCCAAGGATCCTTTTGCAGCTTAGTGTTACAATCGGATCATCGTCTAATACAAGAATTCTTCCCTTTTCCATTGCACCTTCCTCACAGTACCAGGTTAATGGTTAATTCAGAATAAAATTTTAAACTATCAAACCATCACAATTATAATGCAAGATTATTCTATCATATAACATGTCTGTTTTAACCAGTCATTTATAGTCTCTTTAATAATTCTTATCACTGCCGGCGAATGTACAGGAACCTCTCCAAGGTCATTTTTCAGTTCTGCTGTATCAATTATAAGTTCCTCATCTTCTCTCATAAGCTTAAAAACAAAGTCAATATCAGGATTGCCTGCTATAAGCACCATAATGGTGGCAGCAATATCTCCCATAGGTTTTCTGTCGAGATGATTGTGCTGAAAACTGACGTTAATTGATGAGCCTTCCCCTTTTTTTGTCCTGATCTTCATTTCACCGCCGCTTTCCCTTGCTGCCTGGCTGAGAAGAGGTATGCCGAGACCGACTTTGCGGGAAGTCCTTGTAGTATAAAAAGGGTCTTCAGCATGATTTAACATATCTTCATTCATACCCCTCCCATTATCTGTGATCTCTAATGTGAGAAGGTTGGCTTTCCTGCTTTCTGATATCTTAACAGTAATTCTGTCTGCCCCGGCAGTAATCGAATTTTCTGCTATATCCAGGATATGTAGTGACAGGTCTTGCATTTCTGTTAGTCCACAGATTTCACAGATTGTTCATGCAGCAACTCAGTTTTAAATCTGCGCAATCTGTGGATTGATTTTTTTATTCCCACTCCACTCTCCTGCCGTCAATGCCTTTTAAAGCCAGTCTCATTTCAATAATTGTTGCATCATGCATATGAAACACTGTTGTTCTTTTACCGATATCATCAGGAGTATGTGCGTCTGATGACGATATCCAGGTGAATGAGTCATATGCTGTAAATAGTTCCTGTGCCTGTGCTCTGTCGATGGCAGAAGACAGTTCCAGAGCGTCAAAAGATAGATCTCCGGGAATAAATCCCAGTTGTGAAATTATACTGAAAGCACTCCTGTCTATATGGCTGGCAATGGCCAGACCTCCAAGGGCATGAATTTCACTGACAATCAGGTGGGCGGTCATTGATGTTGCACCAATCAAAAGCCTTTTGTTAAAACCCATGACCTCGTCTTTTTCATTGGCTACGATCTGCTCTCCAAACAGTTTTTCATCATTGTCGCCTTTGATTAAATTCTGGTACACAATATCCTGTAATTTTAGTATGCTTTTCAGATCATCAAACAGCGCAAGGATATGAGCTTCCTCAGATGAGGTAATTTCCATACCGGCAAAAACGGTAATTCCTGCATGTTCTGCTGATTTCAGGGCTGCGATTATGTTTTCAGCAGAGTTATGGTCTGTCACCGCAATAATATCCAGCCCCTTTTCATATGCGTTTTTTACGACAGATAATGGGGACATGTCAATATCAGCACAGGGAGAAAGACAGGTATGGATATGGAGATCAGCTCTGAATTGCTTTGGCATCGGTTCTTTAAATCATTATGGGAACAGATCCCTTTGGGATGTGTCCCCTAATTCAGCATCTGATACAATTTCCCGGCCACATCAAATGAGGGCAGGGTGGTTGTCATAATCGCTACTTTTTCAGATTCGGCCTTTTCAATAATGTCTTTTTCCGGCTGTCTGTTATTGACAATAATGATTCCGGCCAGGTTTTTCAGTCCGGCCACGGCAACGATATTCAGGTGAGTCTGCAGCGTGAGCCAAATATTGCCGTCTTTACTGTTGGCCATGACATCGGAAAGCAGATCACTTACGTACACTCCTGTTATTTCTTTGTGCAGACCGACATTAACTGTTTTGACATTTAATGATAATTTTTCAACAACCTCACTGAGTTTCACAGCATTTCTCCTTGTTGAAGGGCGGCTCATTCAAAAAAAACGCCCCATTAAGATTGTCATCATGGCACATTAATTGCCATCTCAACAGTTGTTCCCTCACCTACTACAGAGTCCAGTTTGAATTCATCTGAATTCTTTTTCATATTGGGCAGTCCCATTCCGGCCCCCCATCCCATTTCCCTCACCCAGTCAGGGGCGGTTGAAAACCCCTCCTGCATTGCCTGCTCAAGGTCCTTGATGCCCGGTCCCATATCAATAATCACAATCTTTATCTGCTGAGGAGTGATCGTATAATGAAGAGTGCCTGCCGCCGCATAAATGATGACATTCATCTCTGCTTCAAACGTAGCAATGGAGGCCCTTCGTATAATATCATCTTTGACGCCGAGGTCTGTCAGTATTTTCTTTAACTGGGCGGAAGATTCCCCTGCAATCGAAAAATCTCCGCCGATCAACGGGAAGCTCCCCTCGATTGTTCTGTCTGTGTTCAAAGGCATGATTATTTATTCAGACAGCCGGGCAGACCGGCCTCAAAGAGTTTTCCTGAAGCGGTATACATGCAATAAGGCGAGATAAGAACAGGGATTTTTTTCTCTTTTGCCAGATCAATGGTTGACTGCTCCGGCTGCTTGCTCAGAACAAAGACAATGATGCTGATACCGGCAATTTCAGCCGTCCTGATAACATGGGGCTGGGTAAGGCTTGTAATGAGCAGGGAATTTGCAGTGTGATAATAGAGCACGGAACTCATCATGTCAGCGCTGCAGGCACTCTCGATATTGAATTCCATATTATTTGAATCAACCACTATTTTAGCATCGAGAATGAGTTGCAGTTCTTTTAATGTCATAAGACGACGTTATCACTTTCGTATAATGGTTAATCCGGTTTTTCAAATACATCTTTAATTGCTGAAAAAAGTGTATCAGGGTCAAATGGTTTCTGTATAAAGTTAACAGCGCCTGATCGCAGCGCCTCAACAGCCGTGTCTACCGTGCTGTATCCACTTATCATGATAACTTTTATGTGAGGCCAGGAAGACTTGATTTTACCGAGCACTTCTATGCCGTCCATATCAGGCATTTTGACGTCAAGCAAAACCAGATCATAAGGATCTTTTTCGAGCATTTCCAGTCCTTCACTTCCGCTGGAGGCAACACCGGTCTGGAACCCTTCGACCTGAAGGGCCCTTTCACAGCTCATTCTCACAATCTCTTCATCATCAATTACTAATATTTTTTTCATGCACTTTGTTCAGCCAATGGTAGTCTAACAAAAAAACTTGTGCCTTTACCAACAGTACTTTTCACCTTGATATGACCTCCCAGGTGCTTGGCAATACCATGACTGACGGAAAGTCCCAGCCCTGTGCCCTTGCCTACCGGTTTGGTCGTGTAAAAGGGCTCGAAAAGTTTGGACATATCCTCTTCTTTTATGCCGCAGCCTTCATCAGTAAACTCTATTTCAACAAATCCCCTGTTCTCTTCCTTGATGCTCCGGGTGGCAACACTGATGGTGCCCCTGCCGCTCATGGCATCAGCCGCATTAATAAACATGTTCAGAAAGATCTGCTGGAACTGTGACGTGTCCCCTGTGATAACGAAATGTCTGTCTTCAAGGTTGATCTCGAACTTGATATGATGAAACTTTGCCTGATTCTTAATCATGAAAATGGTCCGGCTAATTACATCATTGATATTAACATGTCCTTTTTCTGATGGCGTAGCCCGGGCAAACGTCAGGAGGTTATTAATAATTTTGGAACACCTTTCTGACTGCTCGATGATAACTTTCAGGTCTTTTTCT